>JAUVWK010000517.1 GCA_030604165.1 Alphaproteobacteria bacterium
ATCTTCATAGCGAGCGTCTGAATATTCTTCCGGTGATGCCCTGCGGCAAGATGCGCAGCAGGACCACGGCGACGATCAACAGCACGACGCCGCCGATGATCGGCGTCGTCTGGTAGGTGACGAGCTGACGCACGGTGCCGAAGACGCCGGAGGCGATGATGGTTCCCGTGATGGCGCCGGTGCCGGCGGTGATCACGGTAATAAAGGCCTGGGCGACATAGGTGAAGCCGACCGTCGGGATGATTTGCGAAATCGGCGCGAGCAGGCCGCCGGCCAGGCCGGTGAGCGCCGCGCCAATGCCGAAGGTGATCATATAGACGCGCGGCGGGCTGATGCCGAGCACCGAGGCTTGCTCGGGATTCTGCATGGTGCCGCGCGCGATCAGGCCGAGGCGCGTGCGCGTGAAAACCAGATAGATGCCGACGAACAGCAGCGCGCAGAGGCCGATGAGCACCAGGCGATAGGTCGACAATTGATATTGGCCGAGGCTGAAATGGCCCAGCGGGGCCGAAACGCCGGTGATGTAATTGCCGAAAATAGCGGTGACGATGCCGATCAGGAGCAGGCTAAGCCCCCAAGTGGCAATCAGCGTATCCACCATGCGGCCATAGAAAAAGCGAATCAGCAGACGCTCCGCGATGATGCCGACGATGCCGACGACGATGGGCGAGAGGATCAGCATTGAGATCCAGATGTTGACGCCGGCATTGGTGGCCACGACGGTGGTGTAACCGCCCAGCATCATGAATTCGCCATGGGCGAAATTGATCACCCGCATCATGCCGAAAATGATCGCCAGCCCGGCGCAAGTAAGCGCCAGGCTGGCAATTCCATTCAGCACTTCGATGATCAGAAGTGCGACTGTATCCACGGCGGATGCTTAGGATTCGCCGGTACTGAGCATGCTCTTCAGGCGCTACAGGATCGGCTCGAGATGCGCGTTCATATCGGGCGTCTTGGTCAGATCGCAACGGTCCACCACATCGCTCGGATAAAGCTGGCTGTAGCTGTCGAAAATCTTCCAGCTCTGGTTCTGGCACTCGGCCACGTGCATATCCTGGATGGTGTGATTGGTCACCGGATCGACGACCATGTGCCCGGACGGGCCGTCCCAGGCGAGATCGCCGCTGCGCAGCGCGTCCATCACCGCCTGACGCTCGTGCGTGCCGGCCATCGTGACGGCCTCGGCCCACAGCATGGTGCCGAGATAGCCGCCGATGCCGACCGCGTTGAGATACGGCGCGTCGTCGCCGAAGCGCTTGTGGTAGCGCGCCACGAAACCCTTGTTGGCGGGCAGTTCCAGCTCCTGGAAGTAGGGCTGGGCGCTGACGATGCCGTTGCCTTCCTCGGGTTGCAACTGGATATGCTCGTTGCCGACGCCGAAGGTGCAGGAGACGATCGGAATCTGGTCGAGCATGCCGGCCGCCGCCCACTGGCGATAGAAACCCATATGCGCCGCGCCGACCAGACAGGTGGCGAGCCAATCGGGCTTGGCTTCCTGGATCTTGGCGATGGCCGGGCCGAACTCGGTCACGTCGAGCGGGAAATGGTCCCGTTGCAGCACCTTGCCGCCGAGGTCGCCCGAGAATTTTTCGAGCCATTTGCCGATGATCTGCGGCGCGTTGTAGTCGGCGCCGATATAGAACGCCTTCGGGCCGCGATGTTTGAAGCCGAATTCGGCGATCGGCCTCACCCACTGCACCGCGCCCACGCCGCTGACGAAATTGTTGATGTCGCAGACGCCGCCTTCATAGATGACGCTGTACCAATAAAGGGTTTTGTATTTCCTGAGGATGGGCCGGATCACTTCGCGCGAAGCGCTGGTAATCGCGCCGTGCAAGAGATCGACTTTTTCCTTGAGCGCCGCTTCCTGGGCATATTGCGCATAGAGCTGCATGTTGGATTGCGGGTCGTATTTGATCAGCCGGATCTTCGTGCCGTTGAGGCCGCCGGCGGCGTTGATTTCCTCGACCGCGAGTTCCATGGTCATGGTCATGGGCGTGCCGTAAATATCCAGGCCGCCGGATTGGTCGAACAGCGACGCGATGACGATTTCGTCGTCGGCGCGGCTGAACCGTGGAATGATACTGGCTGCAATGGCCGTTCCCAGACCCGCCGCCGTTCCCTTGAGAACGCTTCTGCGTGATAGTTCCATGTGTTCCTCCCGTGGTTCCCTAGCACGGCACCCGCCCGGCGGCAGATGCCGCGCCGGATCTGAACTTATCTCACCGGTGGCTTCGCTTCGGCTGGGCGCGCCGCGGGGCAGACCCTTCACCCCGGTGATCCTTACCTGATCCAATACCTTCTCAAAGGCAGGAGTAATGCGCAACAGGGATATGTCGTGACCATGTCGGCCCCCCGATAGACCGCGCCGAGCGCCCGGCGCGGTCGGCGCCGGTGCCGCTCAGGGCAACAGAACCGACGACCCTGTCGTTGTGCGGGCCTCCAGGTCGCGGTGGGCCTGGGCCGCGTTTTCGAGCGCGTAGCGCTGGTTGACTTCGATGCGCACGGCGCCCGCCTCGATCACCTGGAAGAGCACCCGCGCACCGGCCAGCAGTTCGTCGCGCCGCGCGATGTAGGTCATCAGCGTCGGCCGGGTCACGTAAAGCGAGCCCCGCTCGATCAAGGCGCCGAGCGGCAACGGCGCCACCGGCCCCGACGGCTGACCGAACAGCACGGCGAGGCCG
>JAUVWK010000091.1 GCA_030604165.1 Alphaproteobacteria bacterium
CCGCGCCGATGCCGATGCCGGCGAAGCCCGCCTCGGTGATCGGTGTGTCGATCACGCGATCGGGCCCGAACTCCTCGAGCAGCCCCTGACTCACCTTGTAGGCGCCCTGATACTCGGCAACCTCCTCACCCATGAGGAAGACATCGGGCTCGGCCCGCATCTCTTCCGCCATGGCGTCGCGCAACGCTTCGCGAACCGTTTGAACTGCCATAATCCTCCCGCCCGCCGTTCAGGCCCCGGCAAGGATGCCGACCGCGAGCTCGGCCGCGTCCGGCTCCGGACTGTCCTGCGCAAACTCGGCGGCTTCGGCGACGACGGCCTTCACGTCCTTGTCGATCGCCTTCAACGCCGCGTCGTCGGTTTGGCCCTCTTCGATCAAGCGCTCGCGCACCTGCTCGATCGGATCGCGCTCCTGGCGGACCTTGCTGACCTCTTCCCTGCTGCGGTACTTGGCCGGGTCCGACATGGAATGGCCGCGATAGCGATAGGTCATCATCTCGAGCAGGATCGGCCCCCTGCCCTTGCGGCAATGCTCGACCGCGGCAGCGGCCGCGGCGCCAACCGCCACCACGTCCATGCCGTCGACCTGCCGACCCGGAATGCCGAAGCTTTCGCCACGGCGGCACAGCTCGGCCACGGCACTGGCACGGCTCACGGCGGTGCCCATGGCATATTGGTTGTTTTCGATGACATAGACGGTGGGCAGGGTCCACAGCGCCGCCATGTTGAGGGCCTCGAACACCTGGCCCTGATTGGCCGCGCCGTCACCGAAATAGGTTACCGAGACGCGGTCGGACTTGCGATAGCGGTGGGCGAAGCCGAGACCGGTGCCGAGCGGCACTTGGGCGCCAACGATAGCGTGCCCGCCGTAGAAGCCAGCGTCCAACGCGAACATATGCATCGAGCCGCCCTTGCCTTTGGAGCTTCCGGCGGCCCGCCCGGCCAGTTCCGCCATGATCCGTTTGGGGTCCACCCCGGCGGCCAGCATATGGGCGTGGCAGCGATAGCCGGTAACCACCGTATCGCCCGGCTCCAAGGCGTGCTGAACCCCCGTGACCACCGCCTCCTGGCCGATATAGAGGTGGCAAAAGCCGCCGATCAGGCCCATGCCGTACATCTGGCCGGCCTTTTCCTCGAAGCGTCGGATCAGCAACATCTGCCGGTAATAGTCGAGCAACGTGGCCGGAGTTACAGTTACGGCCGCCCTAGTGGCCTCCCTGGTGCCCTGTGGCTTCGCCCTTGCCTTCTTCTTCGCGGTCGCCATTGCCCCCCCTGCCTTGCCAACCCCTCACCCCGGCGTCGGTCGCGTCCGGACACCACACTGGGCCAAGCTACCGCCAATCCCCCCAGCCACGCAAGCCTTCGCGACGGCAAATTACTTGTCTTGGCAAGTATATATCGACGAGAGCTGGATTCGTTGGCCGGGGCAGGTCCCGGCGTCCCTGCCTAGTGCACTGGCGCCGGGTTGAACAAGACGATTTCGTCGGGATGGGCCAAGTTCAAGACGGCGCGCGAGCGCTCGTCGAGCAAATCCAGGTCGAGGCTGTCGGGCCGCAACAGCGCAACCCGGTGCTCGAGCGTGGCGCGCCGCTCGGTCAGCGCCGCCAGCTCGGTCTCGGCAAGCTCCACCTGATGCGAATATTTGACCCAGGCCAGCAGGCCGCGCTCGCCCTGCACGGCGTGAAAGCCGAAATAGACCAAGGCCAGCGCACCCAGAAGCGGCCCGATCATATGCGGGGCGCGATAGCGAAGCTCGCGAATCAGGTGGCCCATGGGGCGGAGTGAATCACAATGGATTCACTCGGGTCAATAGCGAGTAATGCAAACGATTCCCAAATGATTCCCAAACGATTCCAATGAGTCGCATCTGTCGCGGCAAGCCCGCCGCCCTCAGGGGCGCAACAAGACGCTGCGTCCGGCGTAGCGGGCCTGGCGATCAAGCTCTTCCTCGATGCGGATCAATTGATTGTATTTGGCGGTTCGATCGGCGCGCGCGAGCGAGCCGGTCTTGATCTGGCCGCAGCCGGTGGCGACCGCCAGATCGGCGATGGTGGCGTCCTCGGTTTCGCCGGAGCGGTGCGACATCACCACGGCGTAGCCCGCCCGATGGGCCATATCGACGGCGTCCAGGGTCTCGCTCAAAGTCCCGATCTGATTGACCTTGACCAGGATGGCGTTGGCCACGCCCTCGGCGATGCCGCGTCCGAGACGCGCGGTATTGGTGACGAAGAGATCGTCGCCCACGAGGCGAACGCGCTGGCCGAGCGCGCCGGTCAGCGCGGCCCAACCCCGCCAATCGTCCTCGGCCAGGCCGTCCTCGATGGAGACGATCGGATAACGCCCCACGAGGTCCTCGTAAAGCCGCACCATGCCCTCGGCATCGAGCGTGCGGCCCTCGCCCTTGAGCACGTATTTGCCGCCCTCGTAGAACTCGCTGGCCGCCGCGTCGAGCGCCACCATGACGTCCTCGCCGGCGCGATAGCCGGCCGCCTCGATGGCCTTCATAACGAAATCGAGCGCCTCGCCGGTGCCGCCGAGGTTGGGCGCGAAGCCGCCCTCGTCGCCCACGTTGGTATTGTGGCCGGCCTCCGCCAGGCGCCGCTTGAGGGCGTGAAAGACCTCGGCGCCGACGCGAACCGCGTCAGCGACGCTGCCGGCCGCCACCGGCATGATCATGAACTCCTGGATATCGATGGCGTTGTCGGCGTGGGCGCCGCCATTCAGAATATTCATCATGGGCACCGGCAACAACCGCGCCTGGACACCGCCCACATAGCGGTAGAGGGGCAGGCCCCGGGCGGCGGCGGCGGCCTTGGCCACGGCCAGGCTGACCGCAAGGATGGCGTTGGCGCCGAGACGACTCTTGTCGGGCGTGCCGTCGAGCTCGATCAGCGCCGTGTCGATGGCGATCTGCGATTCGGCCTCCATGCCGCCGAGCGCGGCGAAGATCTCGTCGTTGATGCCGGCGACCGCTTTTTGAACGCCTTTGCCGCCGTAGCGTCCCGTCTCGCCGTCGCGCAGCTCGACCGCCTCGTGGGCGCCGGTCGAAGCGCCGGACGGCACGGCGGCCCGGCCCATGACCCCGCTCTCCAACGTTACATCCGCCTCGACCGTCGGGTTGCCCCGGCTGTCCAGGATCTCGCGGGCCCGTATGTCGGTGATGGCGGTCATGAGCCCCTCGCGCGGCTGTCGCGGCTACCGGTCGGCGTCTTGGCCAGCTTATCGAAGGCGACGAGCCGGTCCAGGAGCGCCGGCATCTCGGCCAACGGGACCATATTGGGCCCATCCGACGGCGCCTTGTCGGGATCGGGGTGGGTTTCCATGAACACGGCGGCGACGCCGACTGCAATGGCCGCGCGCGCCAGTACCGGGACGAATTCGCGTTGGCCGCCGCTGCGGCCACCCTCGCCACCCGGCTGCTGCACCGAATGGGTCGCGTCGAAGACCACGGGGCAACCGGTCTCGGCCAGAATCGGAAGGCTGCGCAGGTCGGACACCAGCGTGTTGTAGCCGAAGCTCGCGCCGCGCTCGCATATCATGGCCTTGGCGTTGCCGGCGCCGTCGATCTTGGCCACCACATGCTTCATGTCCCACGGCGCCAGGAACTGACCTTTCTTGACGTTGATCGGCTTGCCGGTCTTGGCGGCGGCGACCAGAAGGTCGGTCTGGCGGCACAGAAACGCCGGAATTTGCAGCACGTCCACGGCCTGCGCGGCGCGCGCGCACTGCTCGGGCGAGTGCACGTCGGTCAGCACCGGGCAGCCGTAGGTCTCGCGCACCTCGGCCAATATCGGCAAGCCTTCATCGACGCCGAGACCGCGCGGGCTGTCGGCGCTCGTGCGGTTGGCCTTGTCGTATGAGCTCTTGTAGATCAACGGGATGCCGCGCGCGGCCGTGATCTCGACCAGCGCTTGGGCGACTTCGAGCGCGTGCGCCCGGCTCTCGATCGCGCAGGGCCCCGCGATCAGCGCGAACGGTCGGTCGTTGCCGACGACGAAGTCGCCGACCGCTACGTGGCGGGTCTTCGGCATGCGGGCTCGTCCGTGGTTACACCAGCCGCGACTGATCCACCGCCGCCTTGATGAACGAGGCAAACAGTGGGTGCGGGTCGAACGGCTTCGATTTCAGCTCCGGGTGGAACTGGACGCCGATGAACCAGGGGTGATCGTCGCGTTCGACGATCTCCGGCAGCTGGCCATCGGGCGAAAGCGCCGCGACCCGCATGCCGGCCTCGTTCAACGACTGCTCATAGTTGATATTGACCTCATAGCGGTGGCGGTGGCGTTCGCTGATGCGATCGCAGCCGTAAATCTGGCGCACGCGGCTATCGGGACTGAGCACGGCGTCGTAGGCGCCGAGCCGCATGGTGCCGCCGAGATCGTCGCCCACATTGCGGCGCTCGACCGTCTCGCCATGGCCCCACTCGGTCATCAGCCCGATTACCGGATCCTGGCAGTGGCCGAACTCGGTCGAACTGGCGCCTTCGATGCCGGCCAGGTTGCGCGCGGTTTCGATGACCGCGAGCTGCATGCCGAAGCAGATGCCAAAATAGGGTACGGCCTTGGTGCGCGCGAAGGTCACCGCGGCCATTTTGCCGGAGACTCCGCGCTCGCCGAAGCCGCCGGGCACCAAGATGCCATGCACGGCCTCAAGCTGCTGCGCGGCGCCGTCGGTCTCGAAAATGTCGGCTTCGATCCACTGCATGTCGACCCGAACGTTGTTCGCGATCCCACCATGGGTCAAGGCCTCGGCGAGTGACTTATAGGCGTCGCGCAGACCCGTGTATTTGCCGACCACGGCAATGCTCACCTCGCCTTCCGGCGATTGCAGACTACGCACGATCTCGTGCCACACCGCCAGATCGGGGGGCGGCGCGTCGGCCAAGCCGAAATGCTGCATGACTTGCGTATCGAAGCCTTGCTGGTGATAGCTGATCGGCACCTGATAGATGTTTTCGACGTCGAGCGCCGGAATGACGCGCTGCTCGGGCACGTTGCAGAACAGCGCGATCTTGCGTCGCTGTGACTGCGGAATCTCGCGGTCGCTCCGGCAAAGCAGCAGGTCGGGCTGAATACCGATGCTGCGCAGCTCCTTCACCGAATGCTGGGTGGGCTTGGTCTTGAGCTCGCCCGCCGACGAAATGTAGGGCACCAGCGTCAGATGCACGAACATGACCCTGTCGCGCCCCAGCTCGTAGGCGAGTTGCCGGATGGATTCGAAAAACGGCAGGCCCTCGATGTCGCCGACCGTGCCGCCAATCTCAATCAGGACGAAGTCGGCGTCGTCCGTATCGGTCACTATGGCTTGCTTGATCGCATCGGTGACGTGGGGAATCACCTGCACCGTGCCGCCGAGATAGTCGCCGCGCCGCTCGTTGGCGATAACGGTCGAATAGATCTTGCCGGCCGTCACGCTGTCGCTGCGCCGTGCCGGCACACCGGTGAACCGCTCGTAGTGGCCGAGATCGAGATCGGTCTCCGCACCGTCGTCGGTGACATAGACCTCGCCATGCTGATACGGGCTCATGGTGCCCGGATCGACATTGAGGTAGGGGTCGAATTTGCGGAGACGGACCTTGAAGCCGCGTGCCTGAAGAAGCGCGCCGAGCGCCGCCGATGAGAGACCTTTACCGAGGGAGGAGACCACGCCGCCGGTAACTAAGATAAACCGCGTCATGGACCATCATAATAACAGAGCGACCGGCCGGACCCAAGCGCGGCGGTAGGCCCGATGGCGCGAACCGCCGGATTTTCTGGGTTTGACGGGGGCACGTTTATTCGGGAACCGGCACGGCGGGAGAGCCCGACTCCGGCGGAGCCGGCTCCGACTCGGGCAAGGCCAGCGGCGCCTCGGCTCCAGGAACCGGCAAGTCGCCGTCCTCCTCGAGCGGCTGCAACGCGGCCGGCGACGCCTCCTCGTCCATCACCGAGCGCGTCGTCTGCGCACCGCCGCTCATGACCGCGAGGATCAGACTCAGGATCATGAACAGCGCCGCGAGCACCGCCGTGATGCGCGTAAACAGATTGGCCGAACCACGCACGGAAAACATCCCGCCGCCGCCGCCGCCGCCGCCGCCGATGCCGAGCGCGCCGCCCTCGCTGCGCTGCAGCAGCACGGAGCCGATCAGCGCAACCGCAATCAAAATCAAGATAACGACCAAGATGGTTTGCAAAGCTTAAGCCCTCAGCATGCCCGGCAGATTGCCCAAAAGCCTTCGGCCGAGAGGCTCGCCCCACCGACCAGCGCGCCGCCCACCTCAGCGATGCCGAGTATGGCGGCAGCGTTGTCGGCGGTGACAGAGCCGCCATATAACACGCGAAGGCCGGCGGCAGCGTCGGAAAATCGCTCGCGGCAAATTGCGTGGACATGACGGTGCACCTCGGCGATCTCCGATACGCTCGGCGTGCGGCCCGACCCGATGGCCCAGACCGGCTCATAGGCAACCGCCGTGTCGTCCACGCGCGCCCCGTCGGGCACCGAGCCTTCGAGCTGCTGGCCGACCTTGGCCAGCGTCGTACCAGCCTCGCGCTCGGCCGCGCTCTCGCCGACACAGATGATCGCCACGATACCCTCGTCGCGGACGGCTTCGGCCTTGGCGCGCACCATGGCGTCGGTCTCGCCGTGCGCGGCGCGGCGCTCCGAATGACCGACGATCGCATAGCGGCAACCGACGTCGGCCAGCATTGCCGCGCTGACATCGCCGGTATGGGCGCCCTTCGGCCGGCCGTGACAATCCTGCGCGCCGAGCATGACCGGGCTACCGTCGAGGGCATCGCGAATCTCGGCCAGCAGGGTCGCCGGCGGACAAACCACGATGTCGCAGGCGAGCGGCACGGCCTCACGAGCTCGCCGCGCAAGGGCGCGCGCAAGGTCCAGGCCGTCACGGCGCAGCCCGTTCATCTTCCAATTTCCGGCCAGCAGCGGACGCGGGCCGGGTTCGTGTTCGGACGGGTCCGAGGCAGCCATTCCGAAGGCTCTGACGAAGGGGAAAAAGCAGCGCAGCTTTAACATAGGGCGCCCGCGAATACCAGCCGACACGCCGCCGGCGCGGCAGAGAGAGGGTTAGATTCCCGGCTTGCAGCGGCAGCGTGCCGGCCCTTATTATCCGCCCGGGCCGCGCCTCGGAGGGCGGCCGACCTCCACCCTTGAACGGCGGGTCTCAACGACATGCTGGGATCGATTCGGAAAACGACCAAAACCTGGGCGGTCCGGTCCGTGATCATCCTGCTCGCCGCCAGCTTCGCCGTTTGGGGCATCAGCGACGTGTTCCGTGGCGGGCGCAGCACCAGCGTCGCCTCCGTCGGCGATTTGGAAATCCCGACGGAGCGCTTCGAACGCGACTTCAATCGCGAGCTGCAGCGGCTGAAGCGTCGCTTCCCGGAGCTCACGCGGGAGCAGGCCAACCTGATGGGGGTTTCGGGTCAGGTGCTATCGCGGCTGATCGGCGAGGCGCTGTTGAGCCAAGAGGCCGACCGCCTCGGCGTTGCGGCAGCCGACCCGATGGTGCGCCGGAGAATTGGCGAAGAGCCCGCGTTCCAGCGTGACGACGGTAGTTTCGATCGCGCGGCTTACGAGGCGACCCTGCGTCAAAGCAACCTGACCGTGGAGGACTATGAGGCCTTGATCCGCGGCGAACTGCGCCGCGACCAAGTAAATCAAACCATGGTCGGTCAGCGCGCCGCGCCGCGCGCCTTGACGGAAGCCCTCTTCCGCTTTCGTCACGAACAGCGCATCGCCGAGATCGCCATCGTACCGCGCCATGCCGCATTCGATGTCGGCACGCCCGACGAGGCGACGCTCGCCGCCTTTCACCAGGAACACGAGGCGCAATTCACCGCGCCTGAATATCGCTCGGTGACCTATGTCGAGCTGACGCCGGAAGGCGTGGTCGGCGAGATCGAGCTGAGCGACGAGGATGTTTACGCCGAGTATGAATTACGGATCGGTGAGTTCGGGGCCCCGGAGCAGCGCGCGGTCGACCAAATTCGGGCCGACGACGAGACGCTGATTCGCGACGGCGTGCGCATGCTGGCGCAAGGACAATCGTTCGACGCCGTGATGGACGCCCTCACCACGCGCGGCGCCACGTCCCTCAGCATCGGCGCGATGGAACGAAACGGCTTGCCCGCGGAGGCCGGCGACGTTGTCTTCGGCCTTGGCGTCGGGGAGACGAGCGAGCCGGTTAAGACCCCGTTTGGCTGGCACCTGTTCCGGGTGACCGAGATCACCCCGGCACGCACGCGGAGCTTCGAAGACGTGCGGGACGATTTGCAGCGAGAAATGTCGCTGTCGCTCGCGGCCGATAGCCTGTATCGGCTTTCCACGGTGTTGGAGGACGAGCTCGCCGGCGGCGCCTCGCTCGAACAAGCCGTGGCCGCGATCAACGTCGAGGTCTCCAGACCTCCGGCGTTCGACCGCCGCGGCCTCGATGCGGGCGGCGCGCCGGCGCTCGATTCGGCCGAGTTGGAGGCTTTTCTCGAGCTGGCGTTCGAGACCGACGAAGGCTTTGATTCGCCACTGACCGAAACTCTGGAGGGCAATTATTTCATCGTCCGCGTGGACGCGGTGCAACCGCCGCAACTGAAACCGCTCGAAGCCATCCGCAACCAGGTGATTGCCGTCTGGCGCCTCGACGCCCTGAGCAACGCGGCCAAGCAGGCCGCCGAACAGTTGGCGGAGCGGGTCCGTGGCGGCCAAGCGCTCGCCGACGCGGCGGCGGCACAGGGGTACGAAGTGGCCACGACGGAACCGTTGCTACGCACCGCGCAAAGCACCAAACACGGCCTCTCGCCCGAAATGATCGAAGGCCTGTTCAGCCAACCCGCAGCAGCACCGGAGCCCGTGGTCGGTGAAATGAGCGAAGGGTTCGCGGTGGCGCTGCTCAGGCGGGTCGCGCCGGCGGAACCCGCCTCGTCGCGCGAGGAGATGGAGCGCCTGAGCGCCACGCTTGGTCGCGCCCGCAGCTCGGATATTTTGGCGCTTTACCAATTTGCGCTGCAGAACGAGTTCGGCGTCGCGGTGAATACGCAGCTATTGCAGTCGCTCTTCGCCACGCCATGAAGATTTTGCCCGGCCTCGACCCCTTCGCGCGCACCTACGAAGCCGGCGCGCCGCAAGTGGTCTGGACGCAATTCGTAGCCGATCTGGAAACGCCGGTTTCGACGATGCTGAAATTGGCCGATGGGTGCGCCAACAGCTTCCTGCTCGAATCGGTCGAAGGCGGCTCGGTGCGTGGGCGCTATTCGATTATCGGCCTCAAACCCG
>JAUVWK010000392.1 GCA_030604165.1 Alphaproteobacteria bacterium
AAATGGTGCTGGCGTAGGTACCGCCGAGATCGATCGGCACCCGATCGGGCTCCCGGCGCTCGATCGCGGCGAGAACACGCTCCCTTCGGGTCATGGTGGTCATGGTGACGGCTCCCCGGCATCTTGATTGCCAATTTCGGCTGTCGACGGGGCACCCCCGCATGGCGCGCCACCCAAGTAACAACGCCAACCGTCGAGACTAGTCATCCTAGCTTTGGCCACCCTTCGGTTCAATGCGACCCACATGTCCCTCCTGAGAACCTCAACCGCCGTGTCGGCACGGTTTGTTTGGCGCAGTATATGCTCACGGATAGAACGAAAAAAACTGATACAGGGGGCAGTGGACGAAACCACGGTGGTGTTTTGCGGTTGGTGGAAAACTGCAGGTGCGGCCCCGGTCGGCCCTGTGCGATGCAGCGCATCGGGAGCCGTGCGCGACGCCGTCCGAAAGCCTTGGCAAGCCGCCGTTCCGGTCGCCCCTGCGACCCGTCGGCGGGCGTCGGAAGGCCTTGACGATGTCCCGACATCGCACCGCAACGCGAAATGCGAGTGTCCAAACCGACGCAAGAAACGGACTTTCCCAGCTAGTGCGCTAGATTCGCAGATTGATCCCATGCAGAGCCAAGCACGCCACAGGGCTAGGTCAATTCGCGGTCACAGTCTGCCCGGTCACCCGGCGCGTGACTTCGCCATCTATGACGCGCTCAAAGGCGATCTCAAGGCCTCGATCGGTTCGAGTTCGGGTGTACACCTCCAGCTCAAAGCGACCGTCATTACGCAAGGTGAAGGAATATACAATGAGCCGACTGTCCTCAATCTTGGCCCAACGCACAGGATCTCCTGCGACAATGTTTGTTCTATCGCGTTCGCTGAAGGGATCGGCTTTCTGCACCTCGACGTAATAGTCGCCATCCGATGCATGCTGAAACAGCATCTGACTGAAGCGGCGTTTTACCCCCGGAACGGTGCGTCGGCCGTCAACCCTGATAATAACTTCGGAGCTGATCACGAAGCCGTTGCGACTGTAGGGCCTGATTTCTACCGTTATGTCGCGTTGCTCAACCCACCCCGTGCCAATGTCAACGGCATTGGCCTCGCCAATATAAGTCCCCATGAAAGCGGATAGGTCGGCTTCTTGAGCCTCTACGACGGCGTTAGAGAACGGCGCATATGCGAGCGCCATTACCGAGACAAGGAGCAGGACGACGCGCAGGACCCTCATACCATCAACCCTTGGTCCTCTCTAAGAGGCCTCGAATCACAAGCCGACCGTTCGGCAAGAGCTTGAGGAAATCCAGCGCCAGGCCGCCCTCGATCAGCGTGAGAGAATACTGATCGAGGTAATAGCCGCCATCGGTACCGATTTGCAGCGTGTAGACCGTGAACGTGGAACCAGTGTGCCGCGCCCAGACAAACGGTTTCCCTTCTATGGGATTGCCAGTTCTTGTTTTTCCCAAGAGACGGGATTTGATTTTTCGCGCCGTGAAGACCCCAGGACCATCGGTGGGCTCGAAGGCCGCCTGCATTTGATCAAGCGTTAGTTGGCCGCCCTCGGCGTCGGCCATGCTGATAGCGGCCCAACGCAGTTCGATGCCGTCGTCGTCCACACGCATATGCACGACCAGCTCACGCGGGTCCAACCCGGTTGCGACGCCGTTGCCCGCCTGTCTGAGCACCTTGCCTTGCCAGCGCCCAGAGAAGTCATCGATAGCCGTGTCCGCTGCGGCTCCGAAAGCCAGCGTTACAGCTACGGTTACGACTGCCAGCGCCGCCAAGGCTCGAGCCATGAGTCAACTCTCCACAGAAGGGTGGGAGTAATGATGCCCCAAGGACGGCAGTGAGGAAAGTCATCAGACAAGATTCATTCGGCGATCGGTGATACTCGCGACGCTGCTCGACCTAGCAAGATCCCCGACAGGGGCGAGGCCAACGTGTTGAACCTCGTGTGATTCAACTTCCGAAATTCGAAGCCATCACACTAGCCGAAGCCGGCCAGCACGGCGATGCCGCCGACCACCAGCACCACGCCGCCCCATTGCAGGGGCGAGACCGGCTCGCGTAGGAAAACGCGCGCCAGTATCACGGTGATCACCACATAAGCCGAACTCGTCACCATGGCGAGCTCGCCATGCTCGCGCGCAATCCCGGTAAAAAGCAGCAGGTGGCCAAGTGTATCGAGCAGGGCGAAGCTCAGCAGCAAGGGCCAGGAGCGGCGCGGCAGGCGCACGGGCTCGCGGCGGAGCACGACGACGCCCCCGACAATGACCACCCCGATGATGCGCACGACGAGAATGGTCTGCCAGGGGCCATAGATCTCGATGGCGCGATCGGCGGACGTCAGCGATGCCCCGTATACGGCGGCCGCGCCGAGCGAGAGCAGGATGGTTCGCCGCACCATGGCCGGGGCGTATTCCGGCGCCGCCGTGTCGCCCTCATTGGCGGAGACGGTGCGGGCCACGACCCA
Organism: Alphaproteobacteria bacterium; assembly: GCA_030604165.1. Taxonomy (GTDB): domain Bacteria; phylum Pseudomonadota; class Alphaproteobacteria; order UBA828; family UBA828; genus JAUVWK01. Next base: position 2,465 of record JAUVWK010000392.1, read on the forward strand.
GACACCCGCCATGGTCACTGCCATGGCGCCCCAGTGGATTGGCTCCGGCCGGGTGCCGAGAATTACGGAGACCAGCACGGCGACGACCGGATAACAGGCGACCAAGGGCGCCGCGAGGGAGACCGGCCCGTGCGTTACCGCGTAGAAGAACATCATCGAGCCCAGCGCCGTACCGAGGCCGATGCCGGCGAGCCAGTGGAGGTCGCCAAGGTGCCAGTCGAAGGGCTCGCCCGCGGCCGCCATGAAGACCGCGACCAACGCGCCACCGAGAACCATCATGGCGAAGGTCGCCACCATGGCGCCGACCGAGCGCCCGGCGAAGCGGGCGATGAAGTCGGAAAGCCCCCAGGCCAGCGCGCCGCCCGCGCCCCACAGGGCCGCGCTGCCTAGCATGCGCGAGCGGTCACGAGAGCGGGCGCGAGGGGCAGAGCTGCGGGGTCATGCGAGAGAATCCGTTCAGCGATCCAGCCGCTCCCCGAGAGCAAGAAGAAGGGCCGCGCCGTCGCCCCGCCATGCGCTGCCATGCATGCAGGCCAATGTCGTCGGCTCGGTCTCCGCGAGCCGTGCGATCAGGGCTTGGCCGCCTTTCGTGTGGGAATAGTAGTCCAGGTTCGCGCGGGCCTGGTCGCTGGGCTCCAGGATGTCATCCTCCGTGATCGGCGCATGCTCGGCGCCGAACTGCGTGAACAGGTCGCCGCAAAAGAGCGTCGCCGTGCTGCTTTCGAACAGATAGCCGCATTCCCACGCATGCGGCAGGTGCGGCGTCGCCAGCCAGGTCACCGCATGGCCGCCGAGCGAGATCGTCTCGCCGTCGGACAGCGCCTTGGGCGGGCGGTCCGCCAGGTCGCCGATCGAGACCATCGCCGCGATCTCGCCGCACAAGGGCGCGGCCTCGGGCGCGACCGCAAGGATCTCGTTGAGCGCCCCGCATTCGTCGGCCTCGACATGGGAGAAGCTGACATGGCGCAGCGCCGCGATCGGCATGACCTGCTCGATGGCCTCGCGAAGC
>JAUVWK010000215.1 GCA_030604165.1 Alphaproteobacteria bacterium
CAAAAACAAACCGGCACCACTTTCGTCCATGTCACGCACGACCAGGACGAGGCCATGAGCATCGCCGACCTGATCGTCGTGATGAACGAAGGGCGCATCGAGGATGAAGGGCCGCCGGAACGCGTGTATCTCCGTCCTCGGACACGCTTCGTCGCGAACTTCATGGGCAAGAGTAATCTCATCAATGGCCGCGTAATCCGATGCGATGGCGACGCTGTCGAGGTGGAGACTCCGATCGGACGTTTCGTTGTCCAAGGAAGCGCGACGCTCGGACAGGATATCCATCTCGCGATTCGACCCGAACAGATAGAACTCGGGGAGCCGCATGGCGACATGGTGTCGCTCGGCGCGGTGCGGATCCGGGAGCGCACCTTCCAAGGCACGCATATGCGGGCGCGCGCCACGTTCGGCAAGAAAGGCGGCGTGGAGCTTCAACTGACCCTACCGGCAAACACGAAAATCTCGTTGGGTGACGAAGCGCGAATCTCGGCGCGCAATCGGGATATCGTGCTGCTACAGGATTGAGCCGACCGTGTTCGACGGTGTGGACAAGCCAGGACGCTATTGTTGAGACGGGAGACCGGCATGCCCAAGGAAAAAGCCACGATCCTAATCGAGAACGGAACCGTCGTAACTTTGGATGGGGAACGCAACATCGTCGCGAATGCTTCGGTGGCCATCCGCGAGGACCGCATCGTCGACGTAGGATCAACCGCGGTGCTCGGCAAAAAATGGGAAGTCGAAAAAACCATCGACGCCACCGGCAGGGCCGTGCTGCCGGGATTCATCAATAGTCACACGCATTGTACGCACAATCTGTTGCGCGGTGGGCTTTCGCAGGACCGCAATCTTTACGATTGGTTGCTCAATGTCCTCTATGCCGGCCTCGCCCAATACTCGGGAGACGATGCTCACTTGGCGGCCAAACTCTATTGTCTGGAGGCGATTCGTGGCGGCGTTACAACAAGTGTTGATAATGCGGACTTCGGTCGTATCGACGAACTGGCCGAACATACGATCGAGACCTATCAAGCCCTTGGCATCCGCGCCGTATATGCGCGCATGTTCTACGATCACGATCCCAAGTCCGACTCCGCCCTGATGGAAGCGCTTGAGCGTAAAGAGCCCACCATCAAGCACGCCCCTAACTTCATCGAGACGACCGACGCCGCGCTTGCGAGTATTTCGCGCCTGATGCGGAAATACCACCGCAGCGCCGGCGGCCGCGTCAGCGTATGGCCTTCTCCCGGCATCCCCATGTTCCTTTCGGCGGATGGGCTCTTGCGCGCGAAACATCTCGCGGAAGAGAACGAGGCTATGCTTTCGACGCATCTTGCGTAATCGCCTGCGGACGCTGAGATGCACTGCGTCAGCGCCACGCAATATCTTTCCTATCTCGGTTATCTCGGGCCCAGCCTGCTGGCGGGACATTGCGTGTGGATGAATGATCGGGATCTCAGGCTACTCAAGAAATATGACGTCAAGGTCTCCAATCTCGCGGTCAGCAACCAGTATCTTGCATCGGGTATCGCGCCGATCGCCAAGATGGTCAATCAAGGCATCACCGTCGGTATCGGCACCGACGACACCAACTGCAACGACAGCGCCAATATGCTGTCTGACATGAAGCACGTGGCGCTTGTGCAGAAAGTCAACAACCTGGATGCGGGTGCCATGACGGCGGAAAAGGTGCTCGAGATGGCCACGATTGACGGTGCGCGGGCCGTTGGCATGGAGAGCGAGATCGGGTCCATCGAAGTGGGCAAGCAAGCGGACATCATCGTGATCGAGTTGCAACGCCCATACCTGGTGCCTTGCCATCATATCCCCTCGGTGCTGGTCTATCAGGCGAACGGCAGCGAGGTAGACACGACGATCGTGGCCGGGCGGGTTCTCATGGAAAGCGGCCGCCTTGTCGAGATCTCAGAGGTCGACGAACGGAATACGCTCGCGGCCGCCCAGGAAGCTTCAGTTCGAATCGCGGAACGTGCCGGAATGACTTGGCGAACCGACAGAGGGTGGCCCACCTTGAGCTCGTAGCGCTCTGAGGTGGACAGGTCGCTCGACATCGGGTCCTGCCCTTCGGCAGTTACAAAATTGCACTCAGCTCATTTAGATTGACGTCCGCTAATGATGCTGTGGCCGGCTCCCGGCACCGCGACACACAAAATTGAGGGCGCTGTTGGACGAACTCTCCTGAGTCCGTTGTTGGCTAGACTCGGAAGTTCCCAAATACGCGGATTTACGACCGGTGTTGGCTCGAAAGCCGACATCGGCCCGCCGCCGCTGAGTCAACTCTAGTTCACGAGTACACGACCAAGCGCGGCTATTTGCCGGTGAAGACCGGCTTGCATTTTTCGGCGAAGGCCTTGAGCCCTTCCAGGTGGTCGGCGCTGCCGTTGGTCAGCGCCTCGTAGGCGATCGAGGCATCCATCATGGCATGGGCCAGTTGCTTGAGGCCGACATTCACCGCCACCTTGCTCCAGCGCACGGCCTTGGTCGGGCCGGCGGCGAGGCGTTCGAGCATCTGCTCGGTGCGCGCGTCGAGCTCGTCCGCGGGCACGGCGTAGTTCACCAGCCCCAACTCGGCGGCCTCCTTGGCGGCGATCAGCTTGCCGGTCATCAGATACTCCTTGGCCCGGGGGTAGCCGATCAGCTGCGGCCAGATGATGGCGCCGCCATCGCCGGCTGCGAGGCCGACATTGACGTGGAGATCGCCGATCCGCGCGGTCTCGGCGGCGATGATGATGTCGCAAAAGAGCGCCATCGTGGCGCCGAGCCCGATGGCATCGCCATTGAGCCGGCAGACCACCGGCTTCTCGCAGTCGAGCAGCCCGAAGACGATCTGCTTGGCTTCCACGGCGATCTGCTCGAACAGCGCCGGCCGCGCGGCCGCCGCTTGGAGCCAGTCGAGATCGCCGCCGGCGCAAAAGGCCCGCCCCGCCCCGGTCAACAGGATGATGTCGGCGTCAGGATCGGCGGCGATGTCGTAGAAGACGCGCGCGAGCTCGCTGTGCATGCGCCCATTAACGGCGTTCAGCACCTCGGGGCGATTGATGGTCACCGTCAACAGCCTGCCCCGGCGCTCGAAGGCCAGGGTCTGGTAGTCGTCGTAGCTCGTCATGGTGCGCGGCCTCCCGTGGTCCCGGCTGGTTTGTTTTGGTGATGAGGCGGCGACTAACTGCGTCGCTCGCAATATGAGCCGTTATCTGTCTATGCTCTTCAGATACTTGCTTGATTGTTACGCAGAATGCCACATCCTTTGGCCTATGCGCGACGATTAACTATCTCCGGTGGCGGTAGTATGATGAGCCGTCGCAGGGAGCGGCCCAGGCTCAAGCCTAGGCCCCGTGGAGGCGTTCCTTCGTAAGATATCGGCGCGGCGCCGATTGGTGTGTAACAGGGAGAGCCCATGGCCCTCGCTACGGTTTCCCTGGACGATAAATATGCGTCCCAGGCGGGGCAGGTGTTCCTCACCGGCACCCAGGCGCTGGTGCGCCTGCCCATGATGCAGTATCAGCGCGACCGCGCCGCCGGGCTCAACACCGGCTGCTATATCTCGGGCTATCGCGGCTCGCCGTTGGGCGGCTTCGACAAGGCGCTGTGGCAGGCCCGCCAATATCTCGAAAAGCAGAACATCCATTTCCAGCCGGGCGTCAACGAAGACTTGGCCGCCACCGCGGTGTGGGGCACGCAACAGATCGGGCTTTACCCCGGCGCCACCCATGACGGCGTCTTCGCCATGTGGTACGGCAAGGGCCCGGGCGTGGACCGCACCATGGACGTCTTCAAGCACGCCAACAACGCGGGCACGGCGCCCCACGGCGGCGTGCTGACGCTGGCCGGCGACGACCACGTCTGCGCTTCCTCGACATTGCCGCACCAGAGCGAACTCGATTTCGTCAGTGCCCTGATGCCGGTGCTGAACCCGGCCGGCGTGCAGGACTTGCTCGATCTGGGCCTCTATGGCTGGGCGCTGTCGCGTTATGCGGGCCTCTGGACCGGCTTTATCTGCGTCGCCGAGGCCATCGACAGCTCGGCCGTGGTCTCGGCCGATCCGCACCGGGTCGAGATCGTGCGGCCCGAGGACCACGCCTTGCCCGAGGGCGGGCTCAACATCCGCTGGCCCGATCCGCCGCTGGTGCAGGAACAACGCCTGCACGAGCTGAAGCTCGACGCCGCGCTCGCCTTCGTTCGCGCCAATCGCCTGGACCGCGCGGTGATCGATGGGCCGAAGCGCCGGCTCGGCATCGTGACCACGGGCAAGTCCTATCTCGACGTGCGCCAGGCGCTGGACGACCTCGGCATCGACGCGGCGCTAGCCGCCGAGATCGGGCTTTCGCTTTACAAGGTGGCGCTGAGCTGGCCGCTCGAGCCCGACGGCATTAAGCGCTTCGCCAACGGCCTGGACGAGATCCTGGTGGTCGAGGAAAAACGCGGCCTGATCGAGCCGCAGCTCAAGGATCTGCTTTATCACCTCGAGGCCACGGCGCGCCCGCGCATCCTCGGCAAACGCGACGAGCGCGGCGCTTGGCTGCTGCGCTCGGCCGGCGAATTGAGCCCTTCGGTGGTGGCCCGCGTGATCGCCGAACGGGTTATGCGGTTGGGTCAGTATCCGCGCGTCGCCGAGCGCCATGCCTGGCTCGAGGCCAAGGAAGCGGAGCTGGCGGGGGCGGAAAAGGCCACGGTCGAGCGCATCCCCTATTTCTGTTCGGGCTGCCCGCACAGCAGCTCGACCAAAGTGCCCGAGGGCAGCCGGGCGCTCGCCGGCATCGGTTGCCATTTCATGGCGCAGTGGATGGACCGCGAGACCTGGACCTTTACCCACATGGGCGGCGAAGGCGCCAATTGGCTCGGTCAAGCGCCCTTCACCGAGACCAAGCACGTCTTCCAGAACATCGGCGACGGCACCTATTACCATTCCGGGCTGTTGGCGATCCGCGCGGCGGTCGCGGCGGGCGTCAACATGACCTACAAGATCCTCTACAACGACGCCGTGGCCATGACCGGCGGCCAGCCGATGGACGGACCCTTGGGCGTCGCCGCGATCAGCCGCCAGCTCCAGGCCGAGGGCGTGGGGCGCATCGTCGTGGTCAGCGACGAGCCGCACAAATATCCCTTCGACAGGCAGTTCGCCGACGGCGTCACCATCCACCACCGCGACGAGCTGGACCGCCTGCAAAAAGAACTGCGCGAGTGGCCGGGGGTCTCGGCGATCCTCTACGACCAGATGTGCGCCACCGAGAAGCGCCGCAAGCGCAAGCGCGGCCTGTTGGCCGATCCGGCGTGGCGCGTGCTCATCAACCCGGAAGTCTGCGAGGGTTGCGGCGATTGCGGCACGGCGTCCAATTGCCTTTCGGTGGTGCCGATCGAAACCGAATTCGGCCGCAAGCGCGCCATCGACCAATCCGCCTGCAACAAGGACTACAGTTGCCTCAAAGGGTTTTGCCCGAGCTTCGTGCTGGTCAAGGGCGGCCGGTTACGCAAAGCGCCGGCCGCGGACGACGCCAAGGC
>JAUVWK010000141.1 GCA_030604165.1 Alphaproteobacteria bacterium
CCTTGGTCGAATTGCCGGTCAGCACCGTTTACCCGATCTGGGCCGGTGGTGGCACCGTGTGCGTGGCGCTCCTCGGTTTCCTGATATTGCGCGAACAGGCGAGCACAGCAAAAGGGTTGGGAATCGCGCTGATCGTGGCCGGAATCGTCGTGCTCAACGTCGCGTCGCGAGGGTACGGATCGTGACTTCTCAATCCCGGCCTGCCACAGGCGGCGCCGGAGCCTCGCCCGTTCTCTTGAGGCAAGCAAGCAGCGGCATCGGTATGGCGGCGCCGTTTCGATCACCCGGGTCCGGCATTTATTGTTGCGGAGGTGAGGTACGAGCGACTTTCGCTCTGGGTCAACATGGGAAGTTCGGCGGATCGAATTGGATGTCCGATCCTGGAGGTAGAGCGGAAGCAACCGGGCGGAAAACAGACATCGCCGCTCGAATGTCAGCAGTTGGGGTGACAGCGGACTCTCGTCAACTTCTCAGCGTTTTGCCAAGCATAACGCGACAAAGTGCACGAAGCTGCCTGAGCAGCCCTCCATTGCCGTGCTGCCGTTTAAGAATCTGACCGGCGATAGCTGAGCAGGACTATTTAGGTGACGGCCTCACCGAGAACATCATCGCCGAACTCTCAACCTTTTCCGATCTGTTCGCGATCGCCCGCAACTCGGCCTTTATCTTCAAGGACAAGTCCGTGCGCATGGAGGAGGTCGCTGAGCAACTTGGCGTGCGTTGCGTGCTCGGAATTCGATGCACTGCTCCTCTGGCCGGGCGCGAAGTTCGCCAAGACGGCCGCGCTTTTGGCGGTTTTGACAACGTTGCCGGCGCGCCCCTCGGGCGCCAGGCGGGGTTACTCGCATCAACCAGCCGGCGCTAGTCGCCGCGGCACATTGGCTTATTGACCAGGGCAGAGCACAGGTAGTTAATAGTTGCAAGCAAATCGGCAGGTAGACCGCACGGAGCCCGCCAACAACATTTGCTTTCTCGTCAAGGTAGAACCGAGGAGTTGATCATGGGAGATCACACGAAGAAATCAAAGGATTCCGCCGCCATGACGAAGCCCGCTGGGCTGACCAGGCGGACCCTTCTGAAAGGTACAGCCGCGGCCACCGGGTTGGTCGCGGGTAGCGCCGCCATGGGCGGATTTCCGACCATCTGGGCGCAGGAAGACATCACCATCAACCACTCCGGCATGTCCTATTCGACGCTCATCCAGATTGCGGAAAAGGCGACGGAGGACCTGCCCTTTACCGTGGAAATGTCGGTCACGGACCATGCCGGCATGCTGAATCGGCTGACTACCCAGTCCGATTCCATCGACGTCGCCGACATTGAGCTTTGGATGCGCGTCATCACCGTGCCGCGCGGCGTCTATCAGGCGATCGATCCGGCCAAGATCAAGCATTGGGACAAGACGACGTCGATTTACCGGGAAGGCCAGTTCGCCGGCAATCAGGTATCGCGCCAGGGCGTCTCGCCGTATGAGGTGACATACTTTACCGATGGCGACGCCAAGGAAATCGCCGACGGCGAGTCCGATTACGCGACCATGATTCCCGGCGTGTTCAACGCCGATACGCTCGGCATCCAGCCGCAAGCCATCGGCCGGCCCATCAACAACTGGCACGAGCTTTTCAATGACGAGTTCAATGGCCGCGCGGCGGGCATGGACATCCCGCCAATCATGATCATGGACGCGGCGATGTGCATCGAATCGACCGGCGAATACAAATATGCCGACAAGGGCAACATGACCAAGGATGAGATTTCGATGACCGTCGATCGCCTTATCGACCTCAAGAAGAAAGGCCATTGGCGCGCCCTCTGGGGCACTTTCGACCAGTCGGTGCAGTTGATGGTGTCGGGCGAAGTGGTGATCGAGTCCATGTGGTCGCCGGCGGTGACAGCGGTGCGTGCCCAGGGCGTGCCCTGCGTCTATCAGCCGCTTGAGGAAGGCTATCGCGGCTGGGGCAACGGGCTCAGCCTGATGCGCCATCTGGAAGGCAAGCGGCTGGGCGCCGCCTATGACTATCTCAACTGGTACTATAGCGGCTGGATGGGGGCTTTCATCGCCAAGCAGGGCTATTACCTCGGCGTCGCCGAGACGGCGAAGAACTATATGAAGCCCTACGAGTGGGATTATTGGTACGAGGGCAAGGCCGCCGAAGGCGACATCAACGACCCCTACGGCACCAACATGGAAAAGGCCGGCCATGTGCGCGACGGCGGTTCGTTCGTCGACCGCTTCAGCAAGATCGCGTGCTGGAACACGCTGATGGACAACCATCAGTTCCTGCTCAAGAAGTGGGCCGAGTTGCAGACGGCCTGATCGCTCACCATTGACGGGGCGGGGCTTGCTTCCGGCGCGGCCCCGCCCGCTTTTTCGCCTGATCCGGGGGTTCAGCTCGCGTGGTGAACAGAAATATCGGCAAGGTGCGGATGCGCATCTTCCAGGTCGGGCCTTTCAGCCTGGCCCTTTTGCTGTTCTTCCTGGTGCCTCTCGGCGTGCTGTTGGTCGTCAGCTTTTTCGAGAGCGACATGATCTTCGGTATGCGCGCCACGTTCTCGTTGGAAAGTTATGTCGAGCTGTTCACCACTTGGAACACACTCTGGCTCTATCTGAGCACGCTGAAATTCGCCGCCATCGTGTGGGCGATAACACTCCTGGTGGGCTTCACGATCGCCTATTTCCTGGTCTTTCACGTGCGCTCGCTTCTGATCGCCATCGGACTCTTCCTGCTCTGCACGGTGCCGTTCTGGACCTCCAACATCATCCGCATGATCTCGTGGATACCCTTGCTCGGAAAACAAGGCCTCATCAACCAGGCGGTGATCGGGCTCGGCATCTCCGACGAGCCGGTCGCGTGGCTACTGTTCTCGGATTTCGCCGTGGTGGTGAGCTATGTCCATCTCTTCACGCTCTTCATGATCGTGCCCATCTTCAATTCGATGGCGCGCATCGACAAGACGCTGATCGAGGCGGCGAGGGACGCCGGCGCGGGGCGCCTGCGCACTGTCTGGGAGGTTATCGTGCCACTTTCGCGCAGCGGCATCGCGCTCGGCTCGATCTTCGTCATCGTCCTCGTGATGGGCGACTTTTTTGTCGTCAAGGTGATGAGCGGGGGGCAACGCGCCTCGGTCGTCTCGAACATCTTCGAGGATATCAACGTGCTTCTCTATCCGCCGGCTGCGGCGAGCTCGGTCTTTCTGCTGATTGTCGTGGTGCTGATCGTGATGGGCGTGCTGCGGGTGGTGGATATCCGCAAACAACTGGCAGGCTAGGACCGGAACGATGGTGAAAAACCACAAAACGGCGACCCGTCCCTGGCCCTTCTACCTGCTCGCGGCCTTCTTCGCCTTTTACGTGCTGTTTCTTTACGCGCCCATGATTTGCATTTACATCCTGTCGCTGCAGGGTCCCAACGCCTCGCTGGTGTTCCCCATGCAGGGCTTCTCGCTGCACTGGTTCGATGCCTTGTTCGGACAGGCGCGCACCGGCGACGTGGGCGGCGCGTTCGCCCGCTCGCTGCCGCTGGCCTTAATCGTTTTGGTCGTCACCGTGGCCTTCTCGGTGGCCGCCGGCCTCGCCTTCCGCAGGCGCTTTTTCGCCGACTCGGTGGTGTTCTACACCGCCATCGGCAGCCTGGTCGTGCCGGGGCTGGTGCTGGGCGTCGGCATCACCCTTCTCCTGCAACTGCTCGGCTGGAATTCGCACTGGTATTCTTCCGCGCTCGGCGCGCATCTGACCTGGACGCTGCCCTTCGGGTTGCTCATCATGTTCGCGGTGCTTAGCCGTTTCGATCCACTGGTCGAGGAGGCGGCGCGCGACCTCGGCGCCAACGATCCGCAGATCCTGCGCTATATCGTCTTCCCTATCCTGCTGCCCGGCATCATCGCCGTCGCCCTGTTCGGCTTCACGCTTTCCTATGACGAGTTTCCGCGCAGCACCTTCACGGTGGGCGCGCGCAACACGCTGCCGCTCGAAATCTGGAGCATGACCACCAACATCACCTCGCCGGCGCTCTATGCCCTCGGCACGGTGACGACGGCAATCTCCTTCGTCATCATCGCCATTTCACTGGGCGTCATCGCCATCATCCAGCGCCGCCGCCACGGAAAGCGTGTGGCGGCGAAGGCATGAGCGGGATGAATTCTCCCACGCATAACCGCCCCTCCCCGCTGGCGCTCGACGGCCGGCGAGGGGGGTGGGGGATTCGGACTTAGCGAGTTTCCGAATGTCTCCGTCGGGCCGACATGCCGGGTCGGCGCCCACCACCATTACGCCCTATTGCGGTCGTTTGCGTGCCTCCGGGAGCTCGAGGACGACGGCCCGGATGCGCTGCGCTATGCTCGGATCGGGTTCATTTTGATCGGACGAGGAATCATGCAATGAGCAGAGTGCCGCAGGCCAGATTTCAGACGCGCGTGCGCAACGAGGCGCTGGGCGGACCCAATCCGTTCGAGTGGAAGGAGCTGACTAGCGACGATATTTTCAAGGGCAAGCGGGTTGTCCTATTCGCGCTGCCCGGCGCCTTCACGCCAACCTGCTCGACCAGCCATCTGCCGCGCTACGAGGAACTCTATGGCGAATTCAAGCAGTTGGGGATCGACGAGGTCGTCTGCCTCTCGGTCAACGACGCCTTTGTCATGTATCAATGGGGCCTGAGCCAGAAAGCCGAAAAGGTGCGTCTATTGCCCGACGGCAATGGCGAGTTCACGCGCAAAATGGGCATGCTTGTCGAAAAGACCAATCTCGGCTTCGGTATGCGAAGCTGGCGCTATGCCTTGTATGCGGTCGATGGCGAGATCGAGAAGATGTTTGTCGAGGACGGGTTCATGGACGATAGCCCAGACGACCCGTTCGAGGTATCGGGCGCGGAGACGATGCTGAGCTATCTCAAATCCCGCTGATTTCGGCCCGGCTCAGGGGGGGCGCCGGCCTCATCCAGCTTGGCGATCACGCGCTCCAACACCTCGAAGCGGGCCATCAGCGGCGGGTGATTGGGCGTGTTCAGCTTGGGGTAGGCGATCGCCATGCGCCGCAACAGCTTGACGCCGGTGCGCAGGTCGTAACCGGCACGGGCGAGCAAATAGAGCGCGATGTTGTCGGCGGTCATTTCCAGGCGCTGGCGCTCCTCGCGGTTGGCGAACTTGCGCAAGCCAAGCAGACTATGCGCCAGTTCATGGGCCAGAACGAAGGCCAGCTCGGCGTCGTCTTCGGCGAAGCGAACCAGGCCGCGGTCGATAAGAACCAAGTCGCCGTAGGAATAGGCGTTGGCGCCGGCTCGGTCGGAGAGCTCGAACGCCACGGCGCAGCCGGCGCCTGAGTTCGTCTCCGCCGCGCGAAGCTTGTTCGGCAGCGGCTCTGGGCGTTGGCAGAGGCTTTCGGTGGCCAGGCGCACGCGACCCCCGACCAAGCGCACCCGCTCGGCCGCCGAAGGCGCTGCCGCCGTCGATATGGGGGTGGCTTTTTCCGCTGGCGTATCGGCTTGAAATTGCGCCTCCATGGTGTCCCAGGACGGCGCACAGGCACCCAAGAGCAGGAATATTACCCCGGGCAGCCATCGTATGGCACGCCGGCCTGGGCGGTGTTTTGGCGCGATTGATAGCCCTGGCTGCATCCCGTTGGCGCTCGGCAATATTGTCCGGTTCGGATCCTGTCGATCCTGTTGCGCCGGAGTCTAAGTTCGCTCTTTCGCACGGCTACATCTCCTCGGCAGGACCGGACGGGCTTGGCGGAGTACCTTGGAAGTGGCGGTGGGCGCAAAAGTGCCCGATGCAAGGCCCCAGCCCCATAAGACGAGACTGAGAATGGCCGGTTTCTGCGGATTTTCCGACTAGTCGGATGGTGTGGCCGGCGTCCGGGTGTGCCAGTCGGTGGCGCCCTGGTAGGCGTGGCCAGCGCGGAACAGCAGGCTCTCGGAGAACGGCCGGCCCATGAGCTGGAAGTCGCTCGGCAGGCCGTTGGCGGTGAAGCCGCAGGGCACGCAGAGCGCCGGGAGGCCCAGATAGTTGGCCGCCCGGGTGCACCAGCTGATATTGGCGATGAGCTCGGGCATGGCCTTGCCCGCGCCGACGTCGCTCTCGTCGCCACGCGGCACGGCGAAAGGCATGCCCGGTGTGTGCAGCAGATCGCACTTGGTAAACACCGCCGCGGCGAATTCGCGCAGCATCGTGGCCCGCAAATCGAGCGCCTGGAGGTAGGCCTTCGCCGGCAGGTAAAGGCCCGGTTCGTAGCGGGCGCGCACCTGCGCCTGGTAATCCTCGGGCCGCTCGCGCATCCAGGCCTCGTGGATTGCGGCCGCCTCGACCACGAAGACGATGTTCGACATGTGGGTCGGCTCGTGCATGTCGGGGACCTCGAGCTCGACGATCTCGGCGCCGAGCCCGCTCAGCACCTCGAGGCTGGCGGTCATCAGGGTGCGGATCTCGTCGCTCGCGATATCGTAATAATAGTTTCTCGGCACGCCGATCCGGACCCCGCCGATGCCTTTGTCGAGGGCGGCCTCGTAATCCGGCACCGGGCGGCGGCTGGTGGTCGGATCGAGCGGGTCGTGGCCGGCGATGACGCCGGTAAGGCGCGCCGCGTCGCGCACCGTGCGGGTGAGCGGGCCGCAGGTATCCATGGTGTAGGAGAGCGGCATCAGGCCGTGCCGGCTGACCAGCCCGGCGGTGGTCTTGAGTCCGACCAGGCCGTTCATGATCGCCGGCAAACGGATCGAGCCGCCGGTGTCGGAACCGAGCGCGCCGAACACGGCACGCGCCGCGGTCGCCGCGCCGGAGCCGCTCGACGAGCCGCCCGTGACATAGTCGGGATTCCAAGGGTTGCAGCAACGGCCCCAATGCTCGTTGTGGCCGGTGGGGCCGGTGGCGAACTCGGCCATGTTGAGGCCGCCGAGATAGATGGCGCCGGCCGCCTCGAGCTTTTGCAACGCGGTGCTTGTCGTCTCGGCGACGAAATCCTTGCGGATTTTCGAGCCGCAGGTCGAGATTTTGCCCGCCCGGTAGTACATATCCTTGTGCGCCAGCGGCACGCCATGCAGCGGCCCGCAGGCCTCGCCGCGCGCTTGCGCAGCATCGGCCTTGC
>JAUVWK010000256.1 GCA_030604165.1 Alphaproteobacteria bacterium
GCTGGCTACTTGAATCCGGACGCATCCAAAGCTTGGCCGAACTTGGCTTCGACATAGTTAGCTGGGCCGGGGAGCCCGCGGGCGAAGAGGAGCAAATAAAGGCGGTTGCGGGCCCCCGCAACCAGCTTTTTGTATTCCTTGTACTCTTCGAGCCCGTCGCGCAGTACCGCGGCGTGTTTCTTGCTGCTGTTCTCCGGTCGGGCTCGGCCCGCTTCCAGCGATCCAATTTAGTGACCGCGAGCTGGTCAAGAAAGACCTGCCCATCGGGCTCACCGATCGCGTCGAGCCGATCGGTGTGGACGCGGCCGACGGTGTTGTGCCGCGCTATCTCTCGGCGGAGAAGGCCGGTATCCTCAACGCCATGAACGATAGCAGCGAAACCGTCGCCGGAACTTCATTCGCCTCGTCGAGCGAAGGGAATATGCCGAGAGAACCGCGCTCTTGGCTGAAATCCAGGAGATCCTGATGATTGATCTGGCGCTTGTGCCGATGCTCGAGTTCCGCACCCATTGGGCGACGGCGAGCGAGGTCACCGGCATCGTCCGGCGCTCGGACGACGCGCTGCATCGGTTCGACTTCAAAGCGGCGTCCTGACCGGCGTCCTTAAGAGGCGATATGACAACCAAGATCGTCAAATCGGTTTGTCCAAAGGATTGCCCCGACACCTGCGGCATGCTGACGCATGTGGTCGAGGGCAAGGTGGCGCGCGTCGAGGGCGACCCAAGGCACCCTATTACGAACGGGTTTCTATGCGGCAGATTCCAGCATTACGAGGAAATCCTCAACCATCCGGACCGCTTGCTCGCCCCGCTGATGCGGGAGCGCAAGTCCGAGGCCTTTCGGCAGGTCACATGGGACGAGGCCCTCGGCGCGATCGCAGATCGTTTCTCGAAAATTATCGCAACTCACGGCGGCGACGCCATTCTGCCCTATCATTATTTCGGCCACATGGGGCTCATCTCCAACCGCTTTGCCGACCGTCTCTGGAACAAGATGAATACGAGCCGTGTCGGGCCCGAGATTTGCGCCATGGCGGGCGTCGAGGCGGTCTTGCGAATATTTGGCCAGATCCGGGGTACGGAATCGTTTCACCTGGACAAGACGCGATGTTACGTCATCTGGGGCAAGAACCCGAAGGCGACGAACGTTCACGGATATGCCTTAACGCAAGACATTCATCCGACCGTCGTGATCGACCCGTTTCGCTCCGAGTCCGCCGAGATGGCGGATCTGTACATCCAGCCGAAGCCATCGACGGATACGGTGCTCGCGATGGCGGTCATGCGGCTGCTGATCGAGCGCGATTGGGTCGACGGCGAGTTTCTGGCGAGCCGGACAAGCGGTTTCGAGGCCCTGCGCGACAAAGTCATGGCGCTGTCACTCGAGGACGCCGCGCGAATCACGGCCGTCCCAGAGGCGCAGATCGCGAAATTCACCGAACTCTATGCCAGCAATCGACCGAGTCTCATCCATCTCGGCGTGGGCCTTCAGCGCAACCTGAATGGCGGCGAGATGGTGTCGGCGATTTGCATGCTTGCCGCTTTGACCGGACAGGTTGGCGTTCCCGGCGGCGGCGCTCTTTATGCCAACTTCGATTGGCCCTTCAACGACATTAGCCACGGCGAGCTGCGCACCGACGGGCCGCGCCACTACAACATGATCAAGTTGGGCGAGGCACTCACGGCGAACGACGACCTAAAAGCTCTCTACGTTTACAATTCCAACGCCGCGGCCACGTCGCCCAACCAGAAGCTGGTGTGGCAAGGGCTCGCACGTGAAGATCTCTTCGTCGTGGTCCACGACGCCTTCATGACGGACACGGCTGAACGCGCCAATGTCGTGCTCCCTGCTTGCACCTACGCCGAGCAGATCGACCTCCATCGTTCCTATTGGCACGACTACGCGCAAATCAACAACCCTGCGATACCGCCGCGCGCCGAATCCCGGTCGAATTATTGGGTCTTTCGCGAGATCGCGCGCCATATGGGGTTTACGGATTCATGCTTCGAGGAAAGCGAGGAAGAGGTGATTCGCGACCTCTTGATCGGGACGAAACTCGATTACGAGGAACTCAAATCGGGGCCGGTTCTTTGCGTGCAAGCAGATCGCACGAGCTTCGACGACGGGCAATTCCCGACCTCAAGCGGCAAGCTGGAACTTGTCGTTCCGTCCTATACGCTGGTGCAAAATACCTCGGAGCACCCCTATCGCTTCATCACGCCGAAAACACGCCATCTTCAGGCGAGCCAAGTCTTCAACCTGCCGCGAAAATTCGCCGCGGTTCGCGAACCGACGGTTTTCATCGACCCCGACGACGCCGCCAATGAAGGCATTGAGGACGGGGATCAGGTCAAAGTGTGGAACGAACGAGGGGAGGTTGGTCTCGTTGCCCGGATGAGCAGGCGCGTCCAACCCGGTCTGTTGGTGAGCTACATGGTGAGATGGGGGGTGAACGCGAACGCAACCACGCCGGACGAGCCGGCTGATTTTGGCGGCAATTCGACCTTCCATAGCAATTTCGTCAGCGTCTCCCGGCAGACCTGATCTCCCGGCCCCGTTAGGGCCGGCCATTGTGTTATCTTCCTCAACCGTTAGGATATTGAAGAAATAATCCAGCGCGGACACACACCGCGCAAAGCGTGGGATGGGATTAGGCCCTGTACTTCGCCGTAATCCCCGATCGCTGAATCAAGATAACGGGTTCGGAAACAGGGAGAATCGAAAAATGAAATGGCTACGGCATGTTGCCTTGTCGTTTATTGCCGCTGGGAGCCTTGCGGGCGCGGCGCAAGCCGAAGACCTGCTCATCCTCAGCGAGGAAGTCCCCGTGAGCTTGAACTATGACGGGGCGACGGCATCTATCGACACCAACTGGGTGGGCTGGGACAACATGCTCGACCCGCTGGTCTACTACGCCAATGGCGCGGTCACGGAAGAAGGCGTGCAGCTTCTCGATTTCGACAATTTCGAGGGCCGGCTTGCGGAATCCTGGAGTTTCGATCTCGCGACGCTGACCTGGACCTTCAATCTGCGCCAGGGCGTGAAGGGCTGCGACGGCGCCACCTTCAATGCCGACGACGTCCTCTACACCTTCGCGCGCGCCAAATCGGTCAGCGGCTCCTCGCCCATCGGCTGGTTCCTCGCCAATACCGGCTCGGTGGACGGCTTCACGCCGGCCGTTTTCGCGCCCACGGACGATGGCGCGGCGGCCCGGGTCTTGGGCGACGAAGTCAAGAAGATCGACGACTACACCGTGCAAATACGCCAATCGGCGCCCAATCAGCTTTTCCTCAAGGTGTTGTCGATTTTCGCGCTCTATATCTTCGACAAGGAGACCATGGAGGCCCACGCGACGGAAGACGATCCCTGGAGCCACAATTACGCCAACAATGAAGGCATTGCCGGCTTCGGCGCCTATTGCCTGGCGGACTGGCGCAAGGGCGAAAGCTTCTCGCTCACCGGCAATCCCGATTATTATCGCGGCCCGCCGGCTTACGACCGGGTGGTCGTGCGCAAGGTGCCGCAGAGCGCCAACCGCGTCGCCATTCTGCTTACCGGTGGCGCCCAGATCGCCGAGCATCTGACGCCCAAGGAATATGACAGTCTGAGCAAGGCGAAGAATGTCAGCGTTGTCGGCACGCAGGGCAACGAAAACATGTTCTTGATCCTCAACTTCAAGTCCCCGCCCTTCGATAATCCTCTGGTGCGCCAGGCCATCGCCCACGCGGTGCCCTATCAGAGAATCATCGACACGAGCTATTTCGGCAAGGCGCACAAGTGGCCCGGCTTCGTGCCGAGCTCCTATCCGGGCTTCCACGAGGCGAGCACGCAATACGACTACGACCCGGAAAAGGCCAAGGCGCTGTTGGCCGAAGCTGGCTATCCGGGCGGCGCGGGATTGGAGGCCTTTCCCGAATCTTTCAAGCTCTCCTATATGCTGGAGCGGGAATCGGAAATGGGCCCGACCGCGACGATCCTGCATACCGCCTTTCGCGAGGTCGGCATCGATTTGCAGCTCGACCCCATTCCCCAGGCGCAATATGGCGACCGCGAGCTGGTCAAGAAGGATCTGCCCATGGGCCTGACGGCGCATGTCAAGCCGATCGGCGTGGATGCCGCCTATGGCATTCTGTTGAGCTACGTTTCCGCCAGCAAGGGGGGCATCCTCAACTCGTCCAACTATAGCAGCGACATGGTGGACGGCACGCTGTACGGCTCGCTCGCCGAGGGCGACAACGCCAAGCGCAACGCGATGCTGGCCGAAATCCAGGAGGCCCTGATGAAGGATTTGGCGGTCGTGCCGATCCTCGAATTCCGCACCCCTTGGGCGACGGCGGCCAACGTCACCGGCATCGTCTGGCACCCGGATAATGCGCTCCATCTGTTCGATTTGAAGCCGGTAAAATAAGGCGGGACACCGGGCGGCTCACCCAGGCGGGCCGCCCGACCCTTTCGCTTGGAGCGCAACCGGGGACAGTAAAATTCCGTTCTCCCCATCTCTTTGAAGGAACGAAAAATGGAGATGGAACTGAAGACCGGGCGCACGGCTCTGGTCGTCATCGACATGCAAAACGCGTTCTGTGCCGACAATGGCTCGCTCGCCGGGGCCGGTCTCGATATCACTAATTTGGTCGGCGCCGTGGCGCCCTGCCGCAGATTGCTCGACAGCGCCCGTCAAGCGGACATTCCGGTGATTTTCACGCGCTATGTCTACCGCTCCGATTACGCCGACGGCGGCGTCGTCATCCGCTATCTGCTGCCGCAACTGAAAGAAGTGAATTCGCTCGCCGCGGGCACGGAGGATATTGAAATCGTCGCTCTTCTGGCGCCCGTCGAGGGCGAGTTCGTGATCGACAAGAATCGGCCGAGCGCCTTTTACGCC
>JAUVWK010000370.1 GCA_030604165.1 Alphaproteobacteria bacterium
ACCGACTTCGGGCCGGTGAAGGCGCGCATTTGGGATCGGGATACCGACCTCTCGGACCTCGCTTACGTCTGGTGGCGCGAGGGCGATTGCGCGGTCACGCCGCTGGACGGCGTCGGGACGGCCGGCGTTGGACCCGCCCCGATCGGCTAAGGGGCGGACCGCGGCTGGGAGGAGGACGGATGCCGAAGACCAACCGGACGTTCGCTGCCAAGGGAGAGAGTTGGGCGGAGGTCGAGGCCGCGCTGGATGAGGCGCGGGCCGGCGACAAGCTGTGGAACGACCCGCGCAATCTGCGCGCCGCCTACGACGCCGGCGACGACGTGATCCGGGTCGCCACCGAGGCCTTCAATCGGCATTTGGGCGACAACGTCATTTTCAACACCAGCTCCTATCCGAGCCTGCGCCGCTATGAAGACGATGTCGTCGCCATGGTGCTCGAATTGATGAACGCGCCCGAGGGCGCCAGCGGCAGCATCACCACCGGCGGCACCGAGAGCATCGTCGTGGCGGTGAAGGCGGCGCGCGAGTGGGCGCGCGAGCACCGGCCGCAAGCCACGGCGCCCGAGATTATCGTGCCGCGCACCGGGCACCCGGCCTTCAACCGGGCGGCGGACATGCTGGGGCTCAAGGTCGTCCGCCTGGCCGAAAGCCCCGCCTTCCGGGCCGACGTCGCGGCGATGGCCCGGGCCGTGACCGAGAACACCGTGATGCTGGTGGGCTCCGCGCCGCCCTATCCGCTCGGCGTGGTCGATCCGCTTCCCGAGATCGCCGCGCTCGCCGAAGCGCACGGGCTATGGCTGCATGTCGATGCCTGTCTGGGCGGTTTCGTGCTGCCCTTCGTTCAGGATTTGGGCCACGCCGTGCCGACCTTCGATTTTTCGCTCGCGCCCGTCACCTCGATCTCCGCCGATCTCCATAAATACGGCTATTCGGGGCGCGGCGCCTCGGCGCTGCTGTTGCGCGATCGCGCTTATGCGCGCTACCAGCGCTTCGAATTCGACGACTGGCCCGCCGGGCTCTATTCGACCATGGGTCTCGCCGGCTCGCGCAATGGCGGACCGGTGGCCTCCGCCTGGGCGGTGATGCGCTATCTGGGCTACGACGGCTATCGCGAGCGGGTCGAAAAAATTCTCGCCATCAAGCAGCGGTTCTTCGACGGCATCGACGCCATCGAGGGCCTTTGCGTATGGGGGGCGCCGGAAGGGGGGCACTTCTCCTTCGGCTCGCCCGAGATCGACATCTTCGCGGTCGCCGACGTCATGGCCGAGCGGGGCTGGCTGTGTGCGCGCGCGCGGGAGCCGAAAGCCCTGGTGCTTATCTTGAATATCCAGCACGCTGCGATCGTCGAGGCCTACCTCGCCGATTTGGCGGAAGCCGCGGCCGCGGTCAGGGCCGGCCAAGTCGAAAGCCGTGGCGACGAGCCCATCTATATCGGCTGATACCAAGGAGCGCTGTGACATGACGGGTAGAGTGGCAGGCAAAGTGGCGCTGATCACCGGCGGGGCCGCCGGCATCGGCCGGGCCACCTCGCTGCGTCTCGCGGCGGAGGGCGCGCGGATCGCCGTGACCGATCTCAACGAGGCCGGCGGCCAGGCGGTGGCGGCTGAGATCGTCGAGAGCGGCGGCGAGGCGCTGTTCTTCAAGCACGACGTGACCCAAGAGACCGCGTGGATGGCGACCATCGAGGGCGTGATCGCCGCCTTCGGCCGGCTCGATATTCTGGTCAACAATGCGGGGATCACCTTCGTGACGGCGGTCGAGGAGACCACGCTGGAGCAGTGGCGCGAGATCACGGCGGTCAACATGGACGGCGTCTTTCTCGGCACCAAGCACGCGCTTCCGGCGCTGCGCAAATCCGGTGGCGGCTCGATCGTCAACATCTCGTCGATTCTCGGCATCATCGGCGGCCAGAATATTTCCGCCTACACCGCGACCAAGGGCGCGGTCAGGCTGTTTACCAAGGCGGTGGCGCTGGATTGCGGCAAGGCGCGGGACGGCATTCGGGTGAACTCGATTCATCCGGGCTACATCCACACCGCGATGATGGAGGAGACGGCGGTGCGCGATTTCGGCGATCTCGAGCGCGGCATCGCCGAGCTCGGCAAGCTGCATCCCATCGGCCGCGTGGGCACGCCCGAAGATATCGCCAACGGCGTGCTCTATCTGGCCTCCGATGAAGCGAGCTTCGTGACCGGTATCGAACTGATTATCGACGGCGGTTACACCGCCGCCTAATCTTTAGCTCAGAGCGGCGCGCGCGAACGCAACAAGAGGTACAAACGATGGCTGGAAAGAAGTGGAAATGGGGCGTTCTGTTGAGCGGCGAAACCATGTCGTTGGCGGAAACGGTGCGCTTCGCCCGCATGGCGGAGGATGCCGGGGCGGAAAATCTGTGGACGACGGAGCTCGGGCGCGACGCCTTCATCCCGCTCGCGGCGTTCGCCAATGTCTGCAAGACCGCGCGCCTTGGCACCGGTGTCGCCACCTTCGCCAGGCCGCCCATGTTCGCGGAAAAGAACGCCATGTCGTTGGCCGAGATGACCGACGAACGCTTCGTGCTGGGGCTGGGCACGGCGCCGCCGGAGTGGAACGAGAACTGGCACGGGGTGCCCTACAGAAAACCGGCGAAACGCATGCGCGAATATGTCGAATGCATCCGGCGCATGTGGAGCGCGAGCCCGGCGAACCCGATCGACTATGAGGGCGAGTTCTTCCAGGTCAAAAACTATTACCGCCTGATGCCGGCGCCCTATGCGTCGATTCCCATCTATCTCGCCGCCGTGCAGCCGGTCATGCTGCAGCTCACCGGCGCGATCGCCGACGGTATCCTGGTCAACACGCTGAGCACACCCAAATATTTCACCGAGGTGGTGCATCCTTGCGTCAAGAAGGGCATGGCCAAGGCGGGCCGTTCCGAGGCCGATTTCGAGTGGTGCGCGGTCAAATATTGTTCGGTCAACAAGGACCGTAAGCAGGCCCGCGCGCTGGCCCGGCACCCGATCGCGTTCCATTCCACGCTGCCCTATTTCGACGTCGTGCTCGACCCCATGGGGTTCACCGAGCCGAAGGAGCGCATTCGCGCGGCCCGGGCGCGCAACGACATTCCGGCGATGTTGGCGGCGGTCACCGAAGAGATGATCGACGCCCTCGTTCTCGCCGGCACGCCGGACGAGGTGCGCGCGCAACTCGAGCCGTTCGAGGAGCTGTTCGAAACCCTGATCCTGCTCTCGCCCATGTACGCCGTGGATCCGGACGAATCGCTCGCCAACCACGCGGCGATGATCGCGACTTTTGCGGCATAGGCCGGTGCGGGAGCTGATGGTTGTGCCGTGACCTGAGAGAAAATTGCGATGAAAGTCCTGATCGTCCATGCGCACCCCGAGCCGAAATCGATGAACGGCTCGCTCAAGGATTTCGCCGTCGAGGTGCTCGCGGCGCAGGGCCACGAGGTCATTGTCTCGGATCTCCATGCCATGGCGTTCAATCCCGCCGCCGGGCCCGATGATTTTGCCGCTTTGGGAAACCCCAATTTCTTCCAGTTGGGCCCCGAGCAGCGCTACGCCTGGGAGAACGCGTGCTACGCACCCGACATCAAGGCCGAGCAGAACAAGCTAATCTGGTGCGACCTCATGCTTTGGCAGTTCCCGATGTATTGGTTCAGCCTGCCCGCCATGC
>JAUVWK010000446.1 GCA_030604165.1 Alphaproteobacteria bacterium
GCGCGCGTCTGGCTTTCGGTGAACGAAAACGGCAAGGCCTCGCGCACTTGCCGGCGCAACCGGCCGTCGCCCTCGAGCGCCCGGCCGGGGCTGCGGCGCATGCGGGCCCGCACCAGCGCCAGCGCCAGTTGATTGGCGAGCAGCTCGTCATAGGCGAGGCGCAACCGGGCCGCGCTTTCGGGCCGAAGCTCCGCTTCGTCTTGCGGCTCGTGCGCGGTCGCGAGCGCACGGCGCCATGGCGGCCAGCCTTGCCGCTCGAGATAGGCCGGGTCGGCCCATTCCGGCAGCTCCGGCGCGCGCTCAAGCGCGGCCCGGATCGCGCGCGACAACGGCTTGAGCGTCACGCCTGCGGTGAGCGCGTAGATCGGCTCGACCGTCTGCAACGAGGCGAGCTCCTCGTGCGGGGCGACATGGTCCGGGTGAACCATCTGGATCTCTTCGCCGAAACGCTCGACGCGGCCGCTGACCACGCGCACTTCGCCGCTCGGCAACAGCTCCCGCAGATAGCGCTCGCGGGCGTGAAAATAGACGAGGGCGAGCGTGCCGGTTTCGTCCGAACACTGCACCTTGTACGGCAAGCGCGGCGTCGGCGGGGGCAGGTGGCTATCGACCCGGACGGTGAGCGTGGCAATCGCGCCCGCCGGCGCCTCGGCCACCTTGGGCGCAAAGCGGCGGTCGATCACGCCGCTGGGCAGATGCCACAGCAGATCGACCACGAGCGGCCCGGCGCAACGCTCGATCGCCTTGCCGATGCGCGCGCCGACGCCGGGCAAAACGGTGACCGGGGCGAACAGGGGGTTCAGAATTTCCGGGCGCATGGCGTGACGGGCGACGCTTACGGTTGCTTCGAGGAGGGGCCCATAAGGGCGACCCTAACCGCCGCGCCCCTGGGTGCCAACCGGCTTCGCGCCGGCCGGGCAAGGCTGACAATCGGCCTAAGCTTCTTATATGATCGGGCCACATCGCCAACTCGATTCCGAACATGACACACGACCTAGAGACGCGCCGCAAGCGCCTGCGATACCGCACCGGTCATACCGGTATCAAGGAGACCGACCTGCTGTTGGGCGGCTTTGCCGCCAGCCATCTCGCCGCGCTCACGGCGACGCAGGTCGGCCAGTTCGAGGCGCTGCTCGAGGCCGTGGGTCATGACATCCTGGATTGGGTGACCGGACGCGTGCCGGCGCCGGCGGCATACGATAACGAATTGATGGTGCTTTTGATGCGTTACGTGGCGGGGCAGCGCAACCCTTGAGCGTTGCCGACCTTACCTTTCTGGACCAGCTGCTCGGCGGCCCGGGCCGCACCACCGTGTGCGGCCTGCCCGAGGGCTTCGACGCCCTGGCGCTGAGCCGCCTTGCCGAACGGCTGGCGCCGGCGCCGGTCCTGCACGTCGCCGCCGACGATGCCCGCCTTGCGCGGATGGCGGACGCCATCGGCTTTTTTGCTCCCGGCCTCGAGCAGCATGCGATCCCGGCATGGGATTGCCTGCCCTATGACCGGGTCTCACCGCGCAGCGACTTGGTCGGCCAACGCATCAACGCACTGGTCCGCCTCGGCCGCCCTAACGGCCAAGGCGGCGCGCGCGTCGCCCTCACCACCGTCAATGCGCTGCTGCAACGGGTGCCGCCGCGCGCCATGTTGACGGACGCCGTCTTCGAAGTGACGGCCGGCGAGAGGCTCGCGCTCGACGCGTTGCTGGCCTATCTCGAGCATAACGGCTTTCTGCGCACCGGCACCGTGGTCGAGGCGGGTGAATTCGCCGTGCGTGGCGGTATCGTCGATATCTTTTCGCCCGGGGTCGGCGAGCCCGTGCGGCTCGATTTGTTCGGCGATGTGTTGGAAGCGATTCGCGTGTTCGACCCCCTGACCCAGCGCAGCGGAGAGCAACGCGAGCATCTGACCCTGGCACCGGTCAGCGAGGTCATGCTGACGCAAGACTCCATCGCCCGCTTTCGCGCCGGCTACCGGGAGCTGTTCGGCGCCGTTACCGAGACCGACCCCCTGTTCGAGGCGGTGACGGCGGGCCGCCGCTACCCCGGAGTCGAACATTGGTTGCCGCTTTTTCATGGCCCGCTCGAGACGATATTCGATTATCTGCCGGACGCCGCCATCACGCTCGATCCGCAAGTCGAGGAAGCGCTCGACGACCGTCTGGAGGCCATCGCGGACTATTACACGGCGCGCAGCAGCGCGCCGCGCTCGGCCTTGAGCGAAGGCGCCGCCGATTACAAGCCGGTGCCGCCCGAGGCGCTCTATCTAACGCGCGACGAATGGGAGCAGCGCTTGAACAGCCGCACCGTGGCCGCGTTTACACCCTTTGCCGTGACGCCGACGGCGGCGCAACCGGTGGCCGACGCGGGCGCCAAGCCGGGGCGCGACTTCGCCGATGTGCGCGCGCAACGCGGCGGCGAGCTCTTCGACGTGGCGCGCGCGCACATCGACGCCGAGCTAGGTGCCGGACAGCGTGTGGCCATCGCCGGCTGGAGCCCGGGTACGCGCGAGCGCATCAAGCGCCTGCTCGCCGATCACGGCGTCGAACGCTTGGCTGACGCCGCGAGTTGGGCGGAGGTGGAGGCGTTGCCGGCGGATACGGTGGCACTGGTCGTACTGCCGATCGAGCGTGGCTTCAGCGCTCCGGGTCTCAGCCTCATCGCCGAACAGGACGTGCTCGGCGAACGCCTGAATCGGCCGCAACGCAGAAAGCGTGTCCGGGCCGAGAACTTCCTGGCCGACGCCGCGGAACTGGCGGAGGGCGACTTCGTGGTGCACGTCGATCATGGCATTGGCCGCTATGACGGCCTCGTGACCCTCGAGGTGGACGGCGCGCCGCACGATTGCCTGCGCATGATCTACGAGGGCGACGACAAGCTGCTCCTGCCGGTCGAAAACATCGAGCTGCTCTCGCGCTATGGCCCGGCCGATCAGCCGGTGACCCTGGATCGCTTGGGCAGCGCCGCCTGGCAGGCACGCAAGGCCCGCCTCAAACGGCGCATCAAGGACCTGGCGGACGACCTCATCAAGGTGGCGGCGCAACGCACCATGCGATCAACCGCCGCGCTGGAGGCGGCGGAGGCGCCGTTCGACGAGTTCTGTGCGCGCTTTCCCTATGTCGAAACCGAGGACCAAGC
>JAUVWK010000328.1 GCA_030604165.1 Alphaproteobacteria bacterium
CCCACGAGATGGGCTTCGCGCGCGAGGTCTCGTCGCGCGTGATCTTCTTGCACGAGGGCCGCATCGAGGAGGAGGGGCCGCCGGCGAAAGTATTCGACGAGCCGAGCTCGGCGCGCTGCCGCCAGTTTCTGGCCAGCCAACTCTGACGGGGGCGTGCGGGTGAATCCCTTGACGATTGGCCTTCAAAGGCCGAACCTATTGGAAATGCAACAACAACCGGAAAGCACGATAACAAAGGGAGGTCATTACCATGAGGCGCATTACACTCGGTCTTGTCGGGGCTCTGGCGCTGACGCTTGCCGTCGCTGGCCTCGTTAATCCGACGAGTGCCGGCGACAAGGTTCGGATCGGCACCGAAGGGGCCTACCCGCCGTTCAACCTGATCGACGAATCAGGCGAGCTCAAGGGGTTCGACGTCGATATCGCCTTGGCGCTGTGCGACAAGATGGGCGCCGAATGCGAACTCGTCGCCCAGGATTGGGACGGCATCATTCCGGCGCTGCTGGCCAACAAATACGACGCCATCATCGCCAGCATGTCGATCACCGACGAGCGCAAGAAGTCGGTGGACTTCACGGACAAGTACTACAGCAACCTGGTGCGCTACGTCGCGCCCAAGGGCTCGGGTCTCGATACCTCGAGCGTCGGTCTCGCGGGCAAGTCGATCGGGGCGCAACGGGCCACGGTGGCGGCCAGCTATCTCGAGGACAATCTGGCGGATGTCGTCAGCATCAAGCTCTACGACACCCAAGAGAACGCCAATCTCGATCTCGGCAACGGCCGGCTCGACGCGATGTTGGCCGATGGGCTCGTCATCTACGACTGGCTCAAGACGGACGAGGGCGCGGGCTTCGATTTCGTCGGCGAGGGCCTGAGCCTCGACGACGGCATCGGCATCGCCGTGCGCAAGGAAGACACCGCGCTGCGCGACAACCTCAACCAGGCGCTGGCGGCGATCCTGGCCGACGGCACCTACGAGAAGATCAACGCGAAGTATTTTCCCTTCAGCATCTACTAGGGCTTCGCGGCGGTCCGCCGGGCGGAGTTGCGTAACACCATGAAAGCGCCATTGCCCCGCCGGGCGGTGGCGCTTTCCTGTCTCCGCCCGGGGCTTTCCCGTGATTGATCTGCAGGGCTTCGGCGCGCAGCTCGCGGCGGGCACGCTGATGACGGTGGAGATCGCCTTGGCCGCGCTCGCGCTCGGCCTATTGCTCGGGCTCGGCGGCGCGGCGGCCAAGCTGTCGCGCTTCCGTGCCCTGCGCTTGATCGGCGGGCTCTACACCACGCTGGTGCGCGGCGTCCCCGAATTGCTCGTCGTCTTGATCGTCTTCTTCGGCGCGTCGCTGGCGGTGCAGGGCGTGGCTCGCTGGTTCGGCTATGACGGCTATGTCGAGGTCAGCCCCTTCGTCGCCGGCGTGATCGCGCTCGGGCTTGCCTTCGGGGCCTACGCCACGGAAGTGTTTCGGGGCGCCTTCCAGGCGGTCCCGCCCGGCCAGATCGAGGCCGCCATGGCGGTCGGCATGAGCCGCCGGCTTACCTTCCTGCGCATCCGCTTGCCGCAGGTCTGGCGCTTCGCGCTGCCGGGCCTAGGCAACCTCTTCCTGGTGCTGCTCAAGGACACCGCCCTGGTCTCGGTGATCGGGCTCGACGAGCTCATGCGCAAATCCACGATCGCGGTCAGCTACACCAAGGAGCCTTTCACCTTCTATCTTGCCGCGGCATTCATCTATCTCGCCATGACGGCGGTCTCGATGATTGGCTTGCATTACCTCGAGCGGCGCTCGAGCCGCGGCGTGCGGAGGGCGGCGCCGTGAATCTCGAGGTCATGATCGACAGCATCCCGCGGCTCTTGGACGGCGCGCTGGTGACCATCCAGCTCGTGGCGCTCGCGCTCGCCATCGGCATCGTGCTTGCCGTGCCCTTCGCGGTGATGCGGGTCTCGCGGCGTTGGTGGCTCAGCGGGCCGGTCTACGGCTATGTTTTCTTTTTCCGGGGCACACCGCTGCTGGTGCAGATTTTCTTGGTCTATTACGGCCTCTCCCAGTTCGAAGCGGTCAGGCAAGGCCTGCTTTGGCCGCTCCTGCGCGAGCCCTATTGGTGCGCGATCATCGCCTTCAGCCTCAACACCGCGGCCTATACGACCGAGATCATCCGGGGCGGCATCCTCGGCGTGCCACACGGCGAGATCGAGGCGGCGCGCGCCCTCGGCATGTCCAAGTTTCTGCTGTATCGGCGCATCGTGCTGCCGGGCGCCTTTCGCCTGGCGCTGCCGGCCTACGGCAACGAGATCATCTTCATGCTGAAGGGCAGCGCGTTGGCGAGCACGATTACCTTGCTCGACCTCACCGGCGTCGCGCGCACCATCATCGCGCGCACCTACATGCCGATCGAGCTCTTCGCCATGGCCGGGATCATCTATCTGATCCTGACCTTCTTCATCGTGCAGGCTATTCGCGCCGCCGAGCACCGCCTGTCGCCGCAAACCCGCCCGCCGCCGTCTTGAGCGAACTGGCGCGGCAGCCGGCTGGGCGCTTAGAGCTTTGCCCACTGGCGTGGAACGGCACCGGCCCACGCCCCCTCCCGGCCACCCATGGCAGCATATGCTTGGGGTGGCCGGGAGGGGGCGTGGGCTGGTGCCGTGCAAACGTAAAGTGCTCAGAAACGGGCCAGCGCCGTCTGGTCGCGAAAGGCCTGGACAATGTGCCGGCCCAGGCTCTCGGCCGCCATGGAGGCCAGCCCCGGCGCGCGCTCGAGGCCGATCTCGACCATCGGCAGCGGCGGAAAGCCTTCCTCGGGCGTCAGTTCGCGCAAGCCCTCGGTCAGGTTGCCGCGGCACAACACCGTGACCGCCTGGCCGGCCAGCACGGCGGCCTGTAGTCCGGCGAAGCTCGGGCTCGAATAGCCGATGCGGTAGTCCCGTCCCGCCGCATCCATCGCGTCGAGCGCCCAGCGGCGCCACAGGCAGCCCGGCTCGAACAGCGCCAGGCGCACCGGATTTTCCTCGTGGGCCATGTGTTGGGCAGAGGTGGCCCACACCGCCGGCTCGCGCCAGACGATCTCGGTGCCATGGCGCCCCGAATCGCAGCAATAGGTGATGAGACCGAGATCGATTTCTCCCGCATCGACTTCGCTCACCAGCACGCTGCTGGGGCGGCAGCGCAACTCCACCTGAACCCGCGGATGCGCCTGCGCGAAGCCTGAAAGAATGCCGGGCATGAACCGGGTGGCATATTCCTCGGGCGTGCCGATGCACACCGAGCCCTCCATGTCGGGTTCCATCAGGGCGGAGAGGGCCTCGTCCTGCAGTCTAAGCATGCGCCGGGCGTAGCCGATCAGCGACTCGCCCGCGCCGGTCAGCCGCACCGAGCGACCGTCCCGCTCGAATAGTGGCTGGCGCACCGTCTGTTCCAGCCGCTTCACTTGCATGCTGACCGCCGATTGCGTGCGGTGAACCTTGCCGGCCGCCCGGGTGAAGCTGCCCGTGTCGGCGATGGCGACGAAGGTGCGCAGGAGGTCGGGATTGAGATCCGCGTGCATGAGCTTACCCATCAATAAATTTGATGAATATCATAAAATGTATTCGTTGGATAAATCAACAGCCGCAACCCACATTCGTGGCGCAAGGAGCGAGTGCGCGGCGCAAGGATCGGGTGGCCGCGGTGGTCGAGGGTCGAGGAGAATGCGGCATGAGCATGATCGGAGCACTGGTGCGGGTCCATGAGCGCGTGGCGCGGTGGAGCGAGCTGGCGGCGCAGCGCCGGCAGCTGCACGGCTTGGATGGGCGCATTCTCAAGGATATCGGCGTCAGTCAAGCGGAGGCGGAGTGGGAGGCGCGCCGGCCGTTTTGGGACGATCCCTGCCGACCGGGAAGGCCCCGCCGCTGAGCTGGGTGGGCCGGAGCGTTCAGTCGGGAACGGCACTTAGGCCGCGACGGCCTCGCTGTCCGCTGGTGCGGGCTCGCTCGTCGCCGGCAGTCTGATCCTCACCTCGGTGCCCTCGCCCAGCTTGCTCTGGATATGACATTCACCGCCGAGGAGCTCGGTGAGTTTCTTGCTCAGCGGGAGGCCCAGACCGGTGCC
>JAUVWK010000099.1 GCA_030604165.1 Alphaproteobacteria bacterium
AACCGATCCTCGCGAACACGGGGAAAGTATCCAAAAGCCAAAAAGCGAACTCGGACAGGCGGCCCGTCAGCATGGCCACGCCCATCACCACGAGGATGGCGCCGGCGCCGATCTGAAACGGCCGGCTAATCTTGCGCAGGGCTTTCATGCGGCGCAGGAAGAAGCCCGTGAACGCGGCTGCGACGAGGAACGGCAGGCCAAGGCCGAGCGAATAGATGGCGAGCAGGCTGACCCCCGCGGCGATGTTTCCGGTGCTCGCGCTGAGCGTCAGAATGGCGCCGAGCACGGGACCGATACAGGGGGTCCAGCCGAAGGCGAACGCCATCCCCAGCACGAACGCGCTCGCCGGATTGCCGCCTGCGATGCGGCCCATGAAGCGGGCCTCGCGGTCGAGCAACGAGATATTGAGCCGCCGCGCCAGATAGCCCAACAGCCCGGTCATATAGAGGCCGAAGAGGATCACGACGATACCGGCGCCGAGCTCGAATTCGGCCTTGTTGCGCAGCAGAAACTCGCCGATGGCGCTGGCGCTGGCGCCGAACGCCACGAACACCGCCGTGAAACCAAGCACGAAGAAGATGCTCAGATAGATGGCGGCAAGCCGTTTGCGCGTAAACCGCTCGTCCGTGAGGTCTTCGAGCGAGCCGCCGGCCACATAGGATATGTAGCCCGGCACCAGCGGCAGAACGCACGGCGAGAGAAACGAGATGATGCCGGCAACGAAGGCGGTGAGCGCGCCAACGCTAGAAAACTCAGCCATGGCGAACAATACTCACGCGGGCGCGCGCTGGACAGCAGGCATCATGGCCACGGCGCGGCGCCGCGCGAATGGGGGCACTAGTCGATCATTTTGCGGACCAGCGCCACCACGTCCGGATCGCTCCAGTCCCGGTCGCCGACAACGCGCGCGAACTCGCGGCCCTCGCGATCCACGAAAACGGTGAACGGAATGCCGAAGATCTTCATCGCCCGCGCCGCTTGCATGCCCTCGTCCATGAAGATCGGCAAGTTGGCGATGCCGGTGTCGCGATAATAGGCTTGCACCGCCGCCAGGCCGTCGCGGTCGAGCGATAGTGGAATGACGACGAAATTCTCCGTGCCGACCTCACCCTGCAAGTAGTCGACCGTCGGTAGCTCGTAGCGGCAAGGGACGCACCATGTCGCCCAGAAATGGAGCGCCGTCACCTTGCCCCGAAACTCCTCCAGCCGCCGCACCGTGCCAACCGCGTCGACGAAACGGATTGCCGGCGCCGCCAGGGGTTGCTCGTGGATCACGAGATCGAGAATGGCCGAGCCGTCCGAGCGCCGATCCCAGTCGGCCAGTGGCGTCTCGGCTTGCACGGCGCCGGGAGCGAGGGCTGGAATTGCGCTCGCGAACAGCGCTATCAGGACGGCCGCGACGCCGGCCCGGCCTCTCCGGCCGACGCTTCGCTTGGTGGGCATGGCTGATTTCCTTGTTTTCCGGGCCCGTTACTTCTCCTTTTTTATTTAGTCGACCTCCCGCCCCCTGCATAGATTGGCGGGCGCCTCCTCACCAGGAAGTGAACCGGATTTATCAGGCGGATCCAGCGGCCACCGCATCGACGGCGGCGAGCATGCGCGCGAGATCGATCTCGCTGGAGAGCCGATGGTCGCCGTTCTTGACGAGGCTCACGACCACTTCGTCGCTTTGCAGCTGCTCGGCGATGCGCAGCGCCGTGCGCCAGGGCACGTCCTGATCCCGCATGCCGTGGATCAGATGAACCGGGCAAGCGAGCGGAATTGGGCCGCGCAGCAGCAGATGGTCGCGCCCCTCCTCGATCAAGCGGCGCGTGATCGGGTAGGGTTCCCCGCCATAATCCGACGGCAGATGAACCACGCCGTCGCGCTCCAACCGAGCCCGCGTTTCGGCATCGAAGGCTTGCCACATGAGGTCTTCGGTAAAATCCGGCGCGGCGGCGATGCCGATCAGCCCGGCGACGCGCTCGGGCCGTGCCACCGCGCCGAGCAGCGCTTGCCAGCCACCCATGCTCGAGCCCACCAAGATCTGCGGTCCCTGCGTCACGGCATCCAGCACCGCGAGCGCGTCGTCGTGCCAGCGCCCGATGGTGCCCTCGGCGAAGGCGCCGCTCGAGGCGCCGTGCCCGGAATAGTCGAAGCGCACGAAGGCGCGGCCCCGCTTTCGGCAATGCGCCTCGAGCGCCAGCGCCTTCGTGCCGGTCATATCGGACATCAGGCCGCCAAAAAAGACCACGCCTGGGGACTTGCCCTGGCTCGCATGGTAGGCGATGGTTTGTCCGTCAGGTCGTCGAAGGTGCTTTGGTTCGGGTACTGGAGTCGGAGCGCATCCTGCCATCCTGGCGATCCCTATCTGCTCGGTCATATTTCACGGCGGCCCGATCACGGCGGCCAGAAAGGTCAAGACGGCGGTGAACGAACGGCGCGACCGCGAGCCGCGCGATCCCGGCCAACATAGCATTGGGGGCAACGGGCCAGAAAGCCGCCCGCCGGTGGTTCTCCAGATCCTGCCCCGACTCGACGGCGCGGGCGGGATCGAGCGCGGCACGATGGAAATCGCGCGCGCCGTCGCGGGCGCCGGCTGGGGCTCGCTCGTCGCTTCGGCGGGCGGCGTTTATGAGAGTCAGGTCGCGGGCCTGGGTGGACGCCACGTGACCTTGCCGGTGGAGAGCAAGAATCCGCTCGTTATGCGGGCCAATATCGGGCGACTCGCCGCGTTGATCGTGGCCGAGAACGTAACCGTCGTGCATGCGCGCTCGCGCGCGCCGGCCTGGAGCGCCTATTACGCAGCCAAGCGGACCGGACGCCCGTTTGTCACCACCTTTCATGGCGCCTATGGCGCGGGCAGCATGATCAAGCGGCGCTACAACGCGATCATGACCCGCGGCGACCAGGTCATCGCGATCTCAGAGTTCATCGCCCGCCTGATCGCCGACACCTATCGCATGGACGAGGCCCGCCTGCGCGTGATTCCGCGCGGCGTCGACCTCGAGGCGTTCAGCCCGGACAAGGTTTCACAGGCGCGGATCATACAGTTGGCCAACCAATGGCGGCTGCCGGACGGCGCGCCGGTGGTCATGCTGCCCGGGCGATTGACCCGCTGGAAGGGCCACAAGACCATGCTGGAGGCCATGGCGCGGCTCGGTCGCCATGATGTCTGCTGCGTGCTTGTGGGCGACGATCAGGGTCGCGAAGGCTACCGCGCCAAGTTGCTGCGGCAGATCGAGCGGCTCGGCCTCGGCAGCGTGGTTCGCCTGGTGGGCCCGTGCCGCGACATGCCGGCGGCCTACATGATGGCCGACGTGGTGGTGTCCGCCTCCATCAAGCCGGAGGCCTTCGGTCGCGTGATCGTCGAGGCCCAGGCCATGGGCCGGCCGGTGGTCGCGGCGGACCATGGCGGCGCCAGCGAGACCGTTCGTGACGGCGAAACCGGTTGGCTGGTGCGGCCGCGCGAGGCGGAGGCCTTGGCCGCGGGGCTGCGCGATGCGCTGGCCCTTGAGCCCGCGCGCCGCGAGGCCGTGGCCAGGGCCGCCATCCAGCATGTGCGGCAGTGCTATAGCCTCGACGTCACCTGCCAGCGCACCCTGACGGTCTACCGCGAAGTGATGGCTGGCAAGGCCCATAACATCGCCGCTTGAGCGAGGCGCCATGGCCGGACAGCGCGGCGAGCAGCGAATTTTGGTCATCAAGCATGGCGCGCTTGGCGATTTCGTTCTGGCGACAGGGCCCTTCGCCGCCATCCGCCGCCACCACGCCGGCGCGCACATCACCCTGTTGACGACGGCGCCCTATGCGGAATTGGCAGGGCAAAGCGGCTATTTCGACGAAGTTTGGAGCGATCGCAAGCGGGGTGTGCTCCGTGCCGGCGCCTGGCTCACGCTGCGCAGGCGCCTGCGCAACGGTCGCTTCACGCGGGTTTACGATCTGCAGACCTCGCGCCGCTCAAGCGCCTATTTTCGGCTGTTCACGGGGCGGGCGCGGCCCGAATGGTCGGGCATCGCGCCGGGCTGCTCCCATCCCCACGCCAACCCGGCGCGGGATTCTCTGCACACGATCGAACGTCAGGCCGAGCAGCTGGCGGTGGCGGGGGTCGCCGCCGTTCCTCCGCCCGACCTGACCTGGCTCGACGGCGACATCGCCCCGTTCGGACTCGACGGCCGTTTTGCGCTATTGGTTCCGGGCGCCGCGCCGCACCGGCCCGAAAAGCGCTGGCCGGCCTCGTCCTTTGCCGCCCTCGCCGCGCGTCTCTCGGCCGACGGCATCCGGCCCGTGCTGCTGGGCGCCGCGGCCGAACGTGACGTTCTCGCCGACATCGCCGGCACCTGTTCGGCGGCGCTCAATCTGTACGGACGCACCGGCTTTGGCGAAATTGCGGCGCTGGCGCGGCGCGCGGCCGGCGCCGTGGGCAACGATACCGGGCCGATGCATCTGATCGCGGCGGCGGGCTGTCCCGTGCTCGTGCTCTATTCGTCGGCCTCGGATCCGGCACTCACTGCGCCGCGCGGCGAGACCGTCGCGATCTTGCGGCAAGCGTGTCTAGCGGAACTCCCGGTCGAACAGGTGGCCGCGGCCTTGACGGTCCGTTAACCATACCGGGCCCATCATCCGAGCCCGCCTTGACAGCCGGTCGGAGCCGACTAGAGTTCTGCGACGGTTTCCGGCCATAACGGCGCGTGGGCCGGAGCGCTTCCACGCAAGTGGAAACTACCAAAAGAGTCCATGCCCAAGATCACGCTTCCCGACGGCACTGTTAAATCGTTCGATGGCCCCGTGACCGGGGCCGAGATCGCCGCGGCGATCGGCCCCGGCTTGGCCAAGGCCATGCTTCTTGTCGAGGTCGACGGCGCGCTGTGGGACGCCTCGCGACAGATCGACGAGGACGCCGCCGTTCGCATCATCACGGGCAAAGACAATGAGGCGCTCGAGACAATCCGCCACGACACGGCACATCTCATGGCCGAGGCGGTGAAAGAGCTTTACCCGGAAGCTCAAGTCACCATCGGCCCGGCGATCGAGAACGGCTTTTATTACGACTTCGCGCGCCCGGAGCCGTTCACACCCGAAGATCTGGAAAAGATCGAGGCGCGCATGGGCGAAATCGTCCGCCGCGACGAGCCGATCGTCCGCGAGGTATGGCAGCGCGCGGACGCCGTCGCGTTTTTCAAGGATATCGGCGAGTTCTACAAGGCCGAGCTCATTGAGGCGATCCCGAGCGACGAGCCGATCACGCTCTATCGTCAGGGCGATTTCATCGATCTCTGCCGCGGCCCGCACCTGCCGTCCACGGGCAAGGTGGGCGCTTATAAACTGCTGAAGCTGGCTGGCGCCTACTGGCGCGGCGACTCCCGCAACGAAATGCTGCAGCGCATTTACGGCACCGCGTGGCCAACCGAGAAGGAGCTGAAGGCCTATCTGCATCGCCTCGAGGAGGCCGAGCGGCGAGACCATCGCCGGCTGGGGCGTGAGATGGCGCTTTTCCACTTCCAGCAGGAGGCGCTCGGGATGGTGTTCTGGCATCCCAATGGCTGGAAGCTGTACCGCACGCTCGAGCACTATATGCGCCAGCGCCTCCAGGTCGCCGGTTATGTCGAGGTCAAGACGCCGCAACTGGTCGATCGGGCGCTCTGGGAGGCGTCGGGACACTGGGAGAAGTTTCGCGAGCACATGTTCACCTCCGAGGCCGAGGATCGCGAACTCGCGCTCAAACCGATGAATTGCCCCGGCCACGTGCAGATCTTTCGCCAGGGCATCAAGAGCTATCGCGACCTGCCGCTGCGCATGGCCGAATTCGGCTCGTGCCACCGCAACGAGCCGTCCGGCGCGCTGCATGGGCTGATGCGCGTGCGGGGCTTTACCCAGGACGACGCCCACATCTTTTGTACCGAAGATCAGATCACGCCGGAAACCAAGGATTACTGCGACCTCTTGATGAGCGTTTATCGCGACTTCGGGTTCGACCAGGTCCGCATCCAGTTTTCCGACCGTCCGCCCGTGCGCGCCGGATCCGACGATACCTGGGACCGGGCCGAGGGCGCGGTGAAAGCCGCGGTCGAGGCCGTCGGCCTCGATTGCGAGCTGAACCCCGGCGATGGCGCCTTCTACGGCCCCAAGCTGGATTTCGTGCTGCGCGACGCGATCGGCCGGGATTGGCAATGCGGCACGCTCCAGGTGGATTTCGTGCTGCCCGAGCGGTTGGAGGCGTCGTACGTCGGCGAGGATGGCGCGCGCCACCGTCCGGTCATGCTGCACCGGACGATTCTGGGTTCGCTCGAGCGATTTATCGGCATTCTCGTCGAGCATTACGCCGGGCGCTTTCCGCTGTGGCTCGCCCCCCGTCAAGTGGTGGTGGCGACGATCACCAACGACAGCGACGACTATGCGCGCCGTGTCACGGAGCGGCTGCGCGCCGCCGGGCTCGCGGCCGACGCCGACCTTCGGAACGAAAAAATCGGTTACAAGGTGCGCGAACACAGCGTCGCCAAGGTGCCGGTGATCCTGGCCGTGGGCGGGCGCGAGGCCGAGGGCGAGACGGTGGCGGTTCGCCGGCTCGGCGAGACGAATCAAGAAATTGTTGCACTGGATGAGGTCGTGGATAGACTCATGGCAGAAGCCACCGGTCCGCTGGCATAAACCGCCTGGACTCGGTACGCTGCGAGTGCCGCGGTGGTGGACCGCCGTTGGCGCACCGGGCGCGTGGTCGTGACCTTGCGCAAGGACGTGAATTGCGCGTGGACGCGACATTGAGCGCGTGGACGTGACATTGAGAGAGAGGAAGCAGGCATAGTCAGGCATACCGTTATGACGCCACCGACGCGCGAGGGTCCGCGCGTCAACGAAGCTATCGATGGGCCGCAGGTTTTCCTAATCGACGAGCACGGTACCCAGGTGGGGGTCATCAGCACAGACCGAGGCATGGAGTTGGCAGCGGAAGCGGGTCTCGACCTCGTTGAGGTCGCGGCGAATGCCGACCCGCCGGTTTGCAAGCTCATGGACTTCGGAAAGTACAAGTACGAAGCCCAGAAAAAGGCGAGCGAAGCCCGCAAGAAGCAGAAGACCATCGATGTCAAGGAGGTCAAGTTCAGGCCCGGCACCGATGAGGCCGACTATGCCGTCAAGCTGCGAAAGATCCGCGGTTTTCTCGAGGATGGCGACAAGGTTAAAGTGACCATGCGATTCCGTGGCCGCGAAATGGTCCATCAAAACCTTGGTATGGCGGTTTTGATGCGGGTGCGGGACGATCTGGACGAGGTCGGAAAGATCGAACAGATGCCGAAGATGGAGGGCCGCCAGATGACGATGGTGGTCGTTCATCGTTAGCTGCCGTCCTGGCGGTCGAGTCCGCTGGGATTGCGCGTGGCCCGGGATTGCGCGTGGCAGTGTGATGGAGCGGTGTCCGGCGACGAGTCGTGCCGGAGCGCGCCGTGGTTTCCGGTGAAGGTGAAAGTTGGGGCCGGAAGGAGCCAGCAAATTGGCTGAGGACGCCCAGGTTATCAGCAAAGGCGCGGTCGTCGTCGGCGTCGACGACGATCCGATCAATCTTCGTCTCTTGAAGGCGGTTGTCGAAGACATGGGATACGCTTTCATGGGCGTCGACAGCGGCGATGCCTGCCTGCATCTGCTGCAGCGCGTCATGCCCCGGGTCATCCTGATGGACATCATGATGCCCGAAATGGACGGGATGGAGGCCTGCCGCCGAATCCGCGCGGAAGTTCCCACGCGCAACCCACGAATTATTATCGTTTCGGCCCTGGGCTCACCCGAGGATGTCACCCGCGCCCTGGATTGCGGCGCCAACGACTTCGTCGTCAAACCGATCGATCCGGCGCAGTTGCGCAAACGGATCACCCACTGGATGCGCGATAGTCGCTGATCGGCCGGTCCGGGCGGTCGGCGGGCAGGCCAGTCGGCGGAGCCGCCGCCGCGCTCCGCCTTGCATTCGCCCGCCGCTGACTGTAATAAGTGGCCCTCAATCCGGCGGCGCGGCTCTAGGCATGCCCAGTCGCCGGCAGAGGTCATGCAAGCAAGATAAATAGCGAGACAGCGAAATGCCTAAGCTAAAGAGCAAGAGCAGCGCCAAGAAGCGTTTCACGACGACGGGCAGTGGCAAGCTGCGCCGTCAACACGCCAAACACCGTCACAATCTGACCAAAAAGGCCAAGAAGGTGAAGCGCCACCTGCGCCGCACGACTGTCATGGACAAGTCCAACGTCTCCGCCATTCGGCGTCATCTGCCCTACGCCTGAGGAGAATTGTCATGGCGCGCGTCAAGCGGGGCGTTACGTCCCATGCCCGTCACAAGAAGGTCCTACGCTTGGCGCGGGGCTATCGCGGCCGTTCGAAGTCGAACTTCCGCGTGGCGATCGAGCGGGTCGAAAAGGCCCTGCAATACGCCTATCGCGACCGCCGCGTGCGCAAGCGCTCGTTCCGCGCGCTCTGGATCCAGCGGATCAACGCGGCGGCCCGGGAACATGGGCTCACCTATTCGCAACTCATGCACGGCCTCGCGCTGGCCGAGATTGCGATCGACCGCAAAATGCTGGCCGACCTCGCGGCGCGCGAGCCGGCGGCGTTCAAGGCGGTGGTTGAGCGCGCCCAGGCTGCCCGCGGCGAGGCGCGCTGATACCAAGGAGCGGCCCACCGTGCAGCGCGCCGCTTTTGCCACACGTCCCGACCCCCACGATTGGGCGGCGTCACGGGCCGCCGCCGACCGGTCTCGGCGGCCCGCCCAGCCTCGGCGGCCCGTAAGGAGTTGACGGTGGAGGATCTCGAGGCGCTCAAGGCCGAGCTATTGGCCGCCGTGGCCGCCGCGGCCGACCTTGCCGAGCTCGAAAAGCTGCGC
>JAUVWK010000261.1 GCA_030604165.1 Alphaproteobacteria bacterium
CTTGGTTTTACGCCGCGACGTGGGCGCGCAGAAACGCGATGTCGAGCGCCAGGGTTTCGCCAAGCCAAAGCGGAAACCGATCGTGGTCGGCGATGGCGTCGCCGGTCTCGGGATGGATCAGGATAGTCAGGCCGGCGCGATTGAGCATCAGCCACGGCACGAGCTCGGGGAATATCGAGGGCGCGAACGTGACTTGGTACATGGGCCGAGGATGGGGGCCGACGGGTTCGTCGCGCCAGCGCCCGAGTTGCACCGGGAAGCGCGCGTCCAGGGCCGCGCGCAAAGCCGCCGCGGCGGTGCGCGTCTGGTCGTCGTGATAATAGACGTGGGCGTGATAGCCCGTGATGGCGGCCGGGCCCTGCGCCGACGAAATCTCAGCCGCCATGCTCAGTCGCCAAGCTCAGTCGGCAGGCTGACGCGCCACGCCGCGGGTCGTGAACAGCTCCTCCAGCTCGCCGGCCTCGTACATTTCGCGAATAATATCGCAGCCGCCCACGAACTCGCCCTTGACGTAGAGTTGCGGGATGGTCGGCCACTCGCTGAAGCGCTTGACGCCCTCGCGTACCTCGGGATCGTCGAGCACGTTGACGCCCTTGAACTTGACGCCCAACAGCGACAGCACCTGCACCACGGTGGCCGAGAAGCCGCATTGGGGAAAGACCGGCGTGCCTTTCATGTACAAGACCACGTCGTGGGCGTCGATATCTTGGCGGATCCGCTGACTGACGTGGTCGTCGATCGCCGTGCTCATACTTGGTACCCTTTCAACGTTAATCAGGCGTCTGTCGGAACGCTTGTTTGCAGCGCCAGCGCATGGAGCTGGTCGCCCATGCGGCCGCGCAAGGCCTTGTAGACCATCTGATGTTGCTCGACCCGGGTCTTGCCCTTGAACGCCGGCGAACTTACCCGCGCGGCGTAATGATCGCCGTCGCCGCGCAGGTCGTCGACCTGCACCACGGCATCCGGGATGCTCTCCTGGATGAGCTGCTCGATTTCGTGCGCGGCCATCGCCATGGCTTATCCTCCGGGCCACCGGCTCAGATTGGCGCTGCCATATAGTCCGGCAACCAGCCTTCGTGAGCGCGATGGAGTTCGGTTATCGATATGGCACCTCGACCATCGAGTGTCAACGCGTCGCCACCGGTATGGCCGATGGCCTGGGCGGGCACGTCGGCGGCGCGGGCCGCGGCCATTATCGTCGGCACGTCGGCGGCCGGCGCGCTTACCACATAGCGGGCCTGATCCTCGCCGAACAGCCAGGCGGCGAGCGGCGCGGCGTCGTCCGCCGGGGCGGGCGGGGCGATGCGGACGCCGATCGGCTCGCCCGCCGGGCAGGTCGCGAGCGCCATTTCCGCCAGCGCCACCAAGAGGCCGCCGTCGGCGACATCGTGGCAGGCGCTGACCAGGCCGCGTTCGATCAGGCCGCGCACGAAGTCGCCGTTGCGCCGCTCGGCGGCGAGATCCAGCGGCGGCGGCACGCCCGCCTCGGAGCCCAGAATATCGCGCAAATAAAGCGAGGCGCCGAGGTGGCCCTCGGTGGCGCCGATCAGCAGCACGGTCTCGTCCGCCGCCTTGAAGGCAAGGGTCGCCATGCGCCCGGAGCCGGCGATCAGGCCGACCCCGCCGATCGTCGGCGTCGGCAGGATGGGGTGGCCGTTGGTCTCGTTGTAGAACGAGACGTTACCCGAGATCACCGGGAAGTCGAGCGCGCGGCAGGCCTCGCCCATGCCGAGCACGCAGCCGACGAACTGGCCCATCACCTCGGGGTGCTCGGGGCTGCCGAAATTGAGGCAATCCGTGATCGCCAGCGGCTTGGCGCCGACCGCGCTGAGGTTGCGCCAGGCCTCGGCCACGGCCTGGGCGCCACCCAGTTTCGGGTCGGCGACGCAGTAGCGCGGCGTGCAGTCGGTGGTGATCGCGAGGCGCTTGTCGGTGCCGTGCACGCGCACCACCGCGGCGTCGCCGCCCGGGCGCTGCACGGTGTCGGTCATCACCATGTGGTCGTATTGTTCCCAGATCCAGCGCTTCGAGCAGAGATCGGGCGAGCCGACGAGGCGCGCGAGCGCCTGCATGGGCGGCGGGTCGGCCGGCAGGTCGGCGGGCGCGAGCGGGGCGCGGGGGGCCGGCTCCAGATAAGGCCGTTCATACACCGGCGCCTCATCGACCAGCGGGCGGATCGGCAAATCGCCGACCACGGCGTTGCCGGCCTTGAGCACCAGCCGGCCGCTGTCGGTGACGCGCCCGATAATCGCCGAATCGACCTGCCATTTGTCGAAAATGCGCTGGGCGACCTCCTCGCGGCCGGGTTTGAGCACCATCAGCATGCGCTCCTGGCTCTCCGACAGCATGATCTCGTAAGGCGTCATGTCGGTTTCTCGCACCGGCACGCGGTCGAGGTCGAGCTCGATGCCGGTGCCGCCCTTGTCCGCCATCTCCACCGACGAGCAGGTCAAGCCGGCCGCGCCCATGTCTTGGATCGCCTCGATGGCGTCGGTCGCCATCAGCTCCAGGCAGGCTTCCAGCACCAGCTTTTCGGTGAAGGGGTCGCCGACCTGCACGGTGGGCCGCTTGGCCTCGGAATCCGAGGCGAACTCGGCCGAGGCCATGGTCGCGCCGTGAATGCCGTCGCGCCCGGTGCCCGAGCCGGCATAGACCACCGAGTGGCCGACACCGGCCGCGGCCGAATAGAAAATGCGCCCGGCATCCGCCACCCCGACGGTCATGGCGTTGACCAGGTTGTTGCCGTCATAGGCGGCGTGAAACTCGCACGCGCCGCCCACGGTCGGCACGCCGATACAGTTGCCGTAGCCGCCGATGCCGGCGACGACGCCGGCGATCAGATGGCGGGTCTTGGCCTCGTCGGGGCTGCCGAAGCGCAGCGCGTTCATATTGGCGATCGGCCGCGCGCCCATGGTGAAGATGTCGCGCAGGATGCCGCCGACCCCGGTGGCGGCGCCCTGATAGGGCTCGATATAGGACGGGTGGTTGTGGCTCTCCATTTTGAACACCGCGGCCTGGCCGTCGCCGATGTCGATGATGCCGGCATTCTCGCCGGGGCCGCAGATCACCCAAGGGGCCTCGGTGGGCAGGGTCTTGAGCCAGATGCGCGAGGATTTGTAGGAGCAGTGCTCGCTCCACATGACCGAGAAAATGCCGAGCTCGGTGAAATTCGGGGCGCGGCCGAGCAACGCCTCGATGCGGGCATATTCCTCATCCGAGAGCCCGTGGCTGGCGACGAGCTCGGCGGTGATCGCCGGCTCCGCTTGGGCGGGGGCGGCCGGGGCGGCGGGGGCGCTCACCCGAGCGCCGCCACGATGCGGTCGAGCATGGTTTTGCCGTCTTCGCCGCCGAGCTCAGCATCGGCCAGGCGTTCGGGGTGGGGCATCATGCCGAGCACGGTGCGGGTCTCGTTGAAGATCCCCGCGATGGAGCGGATCGAGCCGTTGGGGTTGGCGCCATCGGCGAGTTCGCCCGCGGGCGTGCAATAGCGGAAGGCGATGCGGTCCTCATCCTCCAGGGCGTCGAGCACCTCGGCCTCGGCGAAATAATTGCCGTCGCGGTGCGCCACCGGCATGCGTACCACCTGGCCCGCGCGAAAGCAGTCGGTGAACAGGCTTTGGCTGTGCTCGACGCGCAGGTGAACGTCTTTGCAGACGAACCGCAGCGAGGCGTTGGACATGAGCAGCCCGGGCAGCAGCCCGGCCTCGGTGGCGATCTGGAAGCCGTTGCAGATGGCGAGCACCGGGACGCCGGCCTTGGCCCGCGCCACCACCTCGCGCATGGCGGGCGCGTGCGCCGCCATGGCCCCGGAGCGCAAATAATCGCCATAGGAGAAGCCGCCGGGAAGCACGATCAGATCGCTTTCCGGCAGGGTGCTCTCGGCGTGCCAGACCATGGCGGGTGGGCGCCCCATGCTGGCCTCGAGCGCCACCCGGACATCGCGGTCGCAGTTGGAGCCGGGAAAGACGACGACGGCGGCTTTCACGAGCGGCTGCCCCCCGGGCCGGCGGCGCTCCGCCGGATACGCTTCATGGTTCCAAGTCGATGGTGTAAGTCTCGATCACGGTGTTGGCGAGCAGTTTGTCGCACATGGCCCGAACTTCGACGCGGGCGCTCTCGGCGTCGTCCGCTTGCAGGTCGAGCTCGATTAACTTGCCTTGGCGGACCTCGCCGACGCCCGAGAAGCCGAGGGACGCGAGCGCGCGGCCGATGGCCTTGCCTTGCGGGTCGAGCACGCCGGGCTTCAGCGTGATGTGTACCTTGGCCTTCACTGGCGTCGACTTTCAGTCGGCGGCGCTGACGGTCTTGAAGGACGGCCTCTCCGTGGCCTCGGGTGTGATGCCGAGGCGGCGGGCGATCTCCTGATAGGCCTCGGCGACATGTCCCATGTCGCGCCGGAAGCGGTCCTTGTCCAGCTTTTCGTCGGTTTTCAAATCCCAAAAGCGGCAGTTGTCGGGGCTGATCTCGTCGGCGAGCACGATGCGCAGCTCTTCGCCGGTCCAAAGCCGGCCGAACTCGAGCCTGAAATCGACCAGCCGAATGCCGACGCCGTAGAACAGGCCGCTCAGGAAATCGTTGATCCGCAGCGACATCGACAGAATATCGTCGAGCTCCTGCGGGATCGCCCAGCCGAACGCCGTGATGTGCTCTTCCGAGACCATCGGATTGCCGAGCTCGTCGCTCTTGTAATAATACTCGACGATGGAGCGCGGTAGCTGGGTTCCCTCGGTGAGGCCGAGGCGCTTGACCAGCGAGCCGGCCGCGACATTGCGCACCATCACTTCGATCGGAATGATTTCAACTTCGCGAA
>JAUVWK010000362.1 GCA_030604165.1 Alphaproteobacteria bacterium
GGAGGCGAGAAGCGCTGAATGACGGCCACGGCCCCATCCAACGTCCCGAATTGTAGCCCGATTTATCGCCCCGCGCGCGGCGCTCTGGCGCGTTTCGGCATGGTCGCCAACATGGCGATTCTCGCGGCGATCTTTTTAGGCCTGCCGCTCTACGCCGGCGTCGCGCTGGTGGCGGGGGCCGGCTGTGTCGTCGCCGACCTGCTCACTGCCCAGTGGCGGCGTGGCGCCCGTGTCTCCGACGAGCGCCGGCAGCGCCGCACCCTGACCGTGAACGCGCAGGCTCTGGACCTCGAACATCTGGCGCGCGCGATCCGCCGGCGTTTCGGCGCTGGACGCGGGGACGGCCCGGTGCGGCTGCGCCAGCTCAATGATCGACTGGTCATTTCGCTGCGCCGCGACGCCGTGTTCGCGGATGCGGGGTTTGGGCTTAGTCCGGCGGGCCGCGGGCTCGTCGTTGGGCTTGGCGACACCCTTAGCGCCGCCGCCAACCGCATCGACGTTGTCGGCTACGCGGACTCCTTTGGCGCCGGGCCCGACGCCTGGCGCGGCGACGGACAAGAGCCTTCTCTGGCGCGTGCGGCGGCGGTGGCCGAAACCTTGTGTTTGGCGGGCGGCATCCCGCGCATCGCGGCCTTCGGCGCCGAGCGGCGAGGCCGTGAGCTGGCGCGTGAGGCCGATTCGACGGCGTCTCTCCCGGGCGTCGACGTCGTGATCCGGCGCCTGTCGCATGAGGCGCGGCATGCCGCGTAGGTTGCTCGGCGTCGTCTGTCTATTGGCAATGCTGCTCGTCGCCTTTTCGGGACGCGGCGACGCTGCCGCCGGGCAAACCGACAATGCCGGCGCGTCGGTCCAGCGGATCGAGGTGGACGGCGGATTGCACCAAGGTTACGCCCGTATCGTATTCCGCTGGGACCGCTTGCCGCCTTTTCGGGCCAGCCTAGAGTCGGACACGCTGGTCATTCGATTCGAACGGCCGTTCACGGCAGATTTCACACGCGTAATTAAGCGCCTCGAGGGCCGCATCCGGAGCGCCACCGTCTCTGCGGACAAGCGGACCGCGCGGATCAAGCTCGCCCGCAAGATGACCTTGCGAAGCTTTCCACTCGGGAACAAGGCGGTGGTCGACCTAATCCAGGCCGGCGGCGAAACCGGGGGCGCCACGACGGCCGCCCCTGTCGAGGTCTCGCCGGCGCCAGCGAGAACGGCGGCCAGCACGCCACCGAATACGACACCGTCGAGGCAAGCGACGCCAAAGCCGGCGG
This sequence comes from Alphaproteobacteria bacterium, assembly GCA_030604165.1. Classification (GTDB taxonomy): domain Bacteria; phylum Pseudomonadota; class Alphaproteobacteria; order UBA828; family UBA828; genus JAUVWK01. Next base: position 1,263 of record JAUVWK010000362.1, read on the forward strand.
CGAATGGATCGAGCGATTCGGTCATGCGCTCTCCGGCCACGGGGGCGGTGCCGACGCTCGCGGTGGAAACGCGCGACCACGGAAATTTCAGCCGCCTCATTTTCAGTTGGCCGAAGGCGGTGGCCTACGTCGTCTCACGCGATGGCGGCACCGTCGAGGTGCATTTCGACGCGCCGGCGCGTATCGACCTTGCCGAAGCACGCCGGAACTTGCCGCGGCGTTTCACCGGGATTGAAGTGGAGTCGAGCGGGAATGCCACGACCGTTCGCGTGCAGGTCCGGGCGGGTTTGGCCATCCGGCACTTCCAGAAAGGTCAGCGCGTTGTCTTGGACGTTCTCGACTCGACACGGGACAGCGTGGCGGGTCGACCGAGTTGGGCCACGCAAGGCGCATCCGCTGCCGCGAAGGCCGAGGACGAGCCGCCGGCCGGTGGCGCCAGGCCCGCGTTGGCGCCGCAGCGCGCGCGCGCGCCCAGCGCCGTCGCGAACGTTTCGCCGGCGCCCAGGCGCCTCACGCCGCGACCGGTGGACCCCAATCTGCCGCGCCTGCGCGTCACGGCAGAGGCCATGGGAGAAGGCATGCGCATGCGGTTCCATTGGGACCGCCGTGTCGGTGCAGCCATCTTTCTTCGCACCGGTTATTTGTGGGTGGTGTTCGACGCGGCACGCCGGGTCGACTTGGACCGACTGGCGATATCGGGGTCCTTGACCGAAAGACTATCGAGTGCGGATCAGATCGGTGCAGAGGGCGCCACGGTGCTGCGCTTCGCGCTGGCGCCAAAGCTTAAGCCTCGGATCGCCCGAAGCGGCACGACCTGGTTGCTCGAGCTCTTGAAGAGCGAGCAGGTGCCGGCTCACGCAATCAAGGCGCGCGCCGAGCCGCAGGCGCAGGGCGGCGCCCGGGTCTTGCTCCCGGTATCCGGCGCGGGCCAGCCCGTGTGGGTGGACGATCCGGAAGCCGGCGATAGCCTGGTGATCGTGCCGCTGCAGGAGCCGAGCTTCGGCCTCATCGGCCTGCGTCATTTCGTCCAGTTCAGCCTGATACCAACGGCGCAAGGCGCGGTCATCGTGCCGCACGCCGACGATATTCTGGTCTCGTCCGATTTATCCGGGATCGCCGTGACCAGTGCCTCGGAGTTGTTTCTCTCGGCCGAAATGTTTGCCGACGGCGCGGGCCTGAGCCGGATAAAGGCGGGCCAGAACGACCAAGCGCAGCACTTATTCGAGTACGAGCTCTGGCGGCAGGAATATCTCGGCAAGTTTGCCACCGCGAAACAGCATCTGCAAAACGCCATCGCCGCCGCCGACGATCAGGCGCGGACGGGCCGTCGCATGGAACTGGCCCGCTTCTATTTCGCTTACGGCTTTGCCGCCGAAGCGATGGGCGTGATCGAGCGCATCGCTTCGGCGGACGCAGGCGCCGCGCGGAGCCCAGAGTTTCTAGCGCTGAGAGGCGCCAACCTCATGCTCCTGAGCCGGGCGGGCGAAGCGTCGAAAGACCTGAACGCGCCCGTGTTGGAAGGTGACTTGGATGTGGCATTGTGGCGCGCCGCGCTGGCCGCCAGCAACGGGGATTGGGAAACCGCCGACTGGACCTTCGCCTTGGCCGGACCGGCCTTCGAGCGCTTACCGCTAAACCTTCGCTCGCGCTTTGGCCTATTGGCCGCCCACGCTGCTCTGGCCGTGGAAAATTTCCGGCGCGTCAATCGTTTGCTCGAGCGGGTGGAAGCGGAGGCGGTTTCTGACGAATCCCGCAGCGAGGCCAAATTCCTGCGCGCCACTTCGATGCAAAAATCGGGCAAAATGGATTCGGCGCTGGTCACCTACACCGAGCTGGCGGCCAGCGAATATCGGCCGGTTCGCGCGCGGGCCGAGCTAGCGCGCATCGAACTTTTGCTCAGCCTCAAGCGTATCACGCGGCGCGAGGCCATCGAGTCGCTCGAGGTGCTCCGCCACACGTGGCGAGGCGATTCGTTCGAGCAGCAACTTCTCAAGCTGCTGGGCGAGCTTTACCAAAGAGAGCGGGACTTCATGAACGCGCTTTCGGCTTTGCGCGAGGCGGTCGAGCGCTTTCCCAACGAGAAGCTCACGCCGGCCATCGCCGATTCCATGCATCAATTGTTTGCCAGCCTCTTTGTCGGTGGCGGCGCCGACGTGCTGTCGCCGCTCGTGGCGCTTGGGCTCTATTACGAGTTCGGCGAACTGGCTCCCCGTGGCGCCGAGCGCGGCCGCATCGTGGAAGGCCTGGCCCGGCGGCTGGTCGCGATCGACCTGCTTGGCAAGGCGGGTGAGTTGCTCGAGAGTCAGATTGAAGAGCTCGAAGGCCCGGACAAGGCGCGCATCGGCGCGCGGATGGCGGAAATATTACTGCGCGACAACGAGGCGGACGCGGCGCTCGACGTGCTGGACCGTACCAAGATGGCCGATGCCAGCCTGCCGACGGCGCTCAAGTGGGAACGCCGGCAGCTCGAGGCGCGCGCGCTCTCCCGACAAGGCCAA
>JAUVWK010000320.1 GCA_030604165.1 Alphaproteobacteria bacterium
ATCACGGGCCGCTGCCGGGGGCCAACCGAAATTCCTTTGGCTATCCAGAAAGCTATGACCGGGAAGGCCGAGCTCCGCATGCAGACTATCGAGGGTTACGGACATGACCCACTGATGGCAGAGAACGGGTTCTTCCTGCCGCCCTCCCCGGTCATAGCTTTCTGGATAGCCAAAGGAATTGCGGTTTGCCCCCGGCATCGGTCCGTGATGCATGTAAAGCCGTTGGCAAGACGTCTCGCGACCGCAGCCGGCCTGGACAACTTCGAAGTCATCCCGCTTCGCAACGTCCTGCAGAACGATCGTCTTGAGGATCGTTTCGACGCTTGGCGTAAACGGCTCGACAAAGACGACCTTGCTGCCCCAGAGATGATTGACCAGGAACCCTTCGAGGCCGTTGGACGACCCGATGTCGTAGAGCACCTCGCAGTCGTCGATCCGATGCATCCAGTCGAACACGAGATCGGCATCGTCGAACCGTCCGAACTGATAGTAGCGGCGAAATTGTCGATAGGAGCGCACGGGAACGCGTAGATTTCGGCCGTCGAACGGCCGCGTGGCGACCCACTCGCCGACCGATCTATCGAACCGCAACCGCCCGCGCCGACGTAGGCGAAAAAGCCCATAGTCGCGAATTTTGTGCCACCACGGCTGCAAACCGGCACGAACCGGCCGGGGCAATACGCGCGCAGCGAGGTGGGCGGCGGTCATCGTCCGAAAATCGCTTTGATCTTCATTTTCAGGTGCGGCCAGAGAAACGCGCTCTCGACCAACATGACGATCAATCGATAGGCCGAGGTGTTGCCTATCTTGTTCCATTTATAGTGGTCGAACGGCCTGGTATAGGTGCTGTTCGCGCCGAGGACCTGAAGCCTCTTTGCCGAGAGCGCACCGATATCGCAGCTCCAGATCGGCAGCGGCGTCACCTGCTCGTTGCCGAGAATGTCCGTCCTGTAATAGTCGACAAGGATCGCCGTTCTGCTCTTTTTCGAAGGATGGTCGGGACCGTGAAATCCGCGATCGTCGAAGAGGACCAGATCGCCTTTGAGGCCGTCCAGACGAACCTTTTTCGCGATTATCTCGGCCTGCATGGCCCGCGGATACGACGCGAATTTTTGCCCGTGCGGCGCACCGAGCTTGTGCGTCCCCTCGCAATAGCAGAACGCCCCCTCGGACGTGTCGTGAAGATAGATCATGCCGCCAACGCCGAGCGGCTCCCGCATGGAATCTTGCGTCACGCGCGAGGGTTGATCGGCGCGCTTGCGCCAGCCCGCCGCGAAATCGGCGTGCAGCGGAAAATACCGATAGCCGACCCCGCGATCGGCCTTCAAATTGGTCTCGGCCAGAATGCATTCCGCGCCCAGATAGGCCTCGACGATCTCGATCACCGTCTCGTTCAAGATCAAGTCGTAGACAGCCTTGCCGAGGAGCGTCGGAAGCAGCACCTTCTTTTGATAATCGGCGCGAAAATAGCCCCAGACCCCGGCAATGGAGGGCTGCTCGAGAAGCTCGCGCGCCCGCGCCGCCACGGCATCGACGGAGGCCATGGGAATGACGCCGCGCAAGATGGTGTAGCCCTGTTCGCGCAGTTGAGACTGGGCGGTAACCTTGTCCGGCGCCGCTCCCTCAATCGCATCCAAGGCGACGATCGGTACAGGGCCTGACGCAGGGCTTGAAATGACTCGTTCTGCCGCTTCCACATTGCTCATGTTACGGGCCTCGCGGTTTGTCGTAACTCGTTCTTGTGTACGCCGGAACGCCCCTAGCGAAACCAGCCATCGCGTTCCTCGCCACGCAGGGTCATCTTCGTGCGCAAGAGGCGGTCGTCAAGATCGACCGTCGCCAGCACGTCGCTGATCTTGCGTCCGGCCTCGCCCACGCCATAGGGGTTGTCGGCGGCTCGGCAACGGGCCCGAAACTCGCCGTCGGCCAAGGCGCCGCCGATCGCGCGATAGATTTGCTCGGCGTCGTAATCGGCGTCGATCACGTTGCCGGCCCGCAGGCGCCCCTGCTGACGCGAGCCGATGTTGACGGCGGGGCAGCGGAAGGCGGGGGTCTCCTTGATGCCGGAAGACGAATTGCCGGCACAAACCACCGCCGCGGCCGGGTCCAGAGCCAGCGCCAGCAGCCCATGATAAAAATGGCGCCCGACCGAGCGATGCAGCTGCACGCCGCGCCGGCCGCCGTCGGCAAAGTCTTCGAGCGCCTTGACGATGCGGCGGCCGCCGGCGTCGTTGTTTGGATAGGTGGCGATCACTTGCGCGCCTTCTTCGGCCAATTTCCCGAGCGCGGCAAGGGAGGGCGCGATCTGGCGCTCGGCGGCAGCGAACTGGGTGGTTACGGAATGCTGCGTGAAAACGATAATCGGCCGCTCGAGGTCCAAGTCGAAGCGAGCGACCACCTCCGCGGCCGAGGCATACTGACGTTGGGCTATCAGATCGATGGCCGGATACCCGACCGTGTGCACCCGCCAGCGCTCTTCGCCCATTGCCAGCAATCGATTCGTCGCCTGCTGGTTGGTCGTGAAGTGGAGATGGGCCAGCTTGCTCATCGCGTGACGCACCGAATCGTCGAGCGCGCCACCCTCGGTCAAGTCCCCGCCCTCGACATGAGCGGTCGGCGTGTTCGTCTGCGTGCCGGCGATAATCGCCGCGAAGCCCTCGAAGCGGTCCGCATAGACCACGAGGATTTCCGGCTTGAGCTGCTTGAGGGTCTCGTTCATCGACAAGATACCGCTGCCGATCGCCCGTGCCGTGCCATGGAGCGAGTCTTCATCCATCTCGGCCTTGACTTCGGCATGCACGGCAAAGCCGTCGGCCTTGATTTCCGACACGGTGCCGCCGAAGTCGTCATCGAGGTGGCTGCCCGAGACGATGAGCCGATAGTCCAGCTCCGGATGTTCGTCGATCGCCCGAAGAATCGGGAGTTGCAAACCATATTCGGCGCGGTTGCCGGTGAACACGCCGACCACGCGCGCGCTCAAGCGCGCCGCTCCAGCAACCGGGCAAGCCCATCGCGCAGTGGCGTCGCCGCACGCCAGCCGAACGCCCGCTCAACTGGCTCGGGGTCGATCGACAAACGTTCGGAGGATCCTGTCGGCGCTGTTTCCACAAGCGGCCGCTTGGCCTCGCCGGCCAAATCGAGGAGCAAGCGCGCCAGCTCGTCGATCCGCACCGCGTGGCCCGTACCCAGTTCGAAGCGGCCGGTCGTACGGCCGAGGGCGAGATGCGCCAAACCCTCGGCGGCATCCTCGAGCCAAAGAAAATCACGCTCGGCCGCGCCGTCGCGGATACGCAGCGGGCCGTTGCCGTGCAATTGGGCGAGAATCTCTGAAATCACCGTGCGTTTGCTCATGCCGGACCCATAGACGCTGGTCAGGCGCGCCACCACGCCGCCGACCGCGAGAACCCGCTCCTCGCACGCCTGCTTGGCGCGGGCGTAGAGCCCCCGGCCGGTCGCCGACGAGACGTAGACAACACGCCCGTAGCCCTTGCGAAACAATTCCTCGAGGCATTCGAGGTTGGCTCGGAGATGCGCTTCGCCGGCGGCCTCGGCCTGCGCGACGTCGGCCGTTTCGGCGAGATGAACCAGTGTTGCGCCCGGCGCGGCCGGCGTTGCCAAGTAGCTTGCCACGCGGTGTGGCCGAACCCCCAGCGCGCTCGGCGGCGCTGTGCGAGCAACCGCCCAGACCTCGCGCCCACGGCCGGCGAGCACGGCCGTGAGAGCACGGCCGATAAAGCCGGATGCGCCTGTAACGACAACGACATCGGTCAAGAAAAGTCCGCGATATCTTCGGGCGCGACTTGCGCATCGACCGACAAGTCGCGCCGCGCCACCTTGCCGATCACTTGCTCGTACCGATGGGCGTGCAGCGGGCCCGTACCCGGCCGTTTGACCCAAATGTTATCGGCACTGAAGCGTTCGCCGGCGCGGATCGGGGCGATGGCGGTAATGCTCGCGAAGGCAAACTCGATCACCGGCTGCTCCTCGGGCAACACCGATTTATTGCCGCCACGCGCCTGCCAAACGGCCTTCGCGCCCGCGATCAAATCCCGTAACTCGCTTGGCTCGATCGAGATGCCGGTGTCCGGGCCCGGCCAGTCGCGGGAAATCGTGAAGTGCTTCTCCACCAGGCTGGCGCCGAGCGCCACCGCGCCGAGACAGGTCCAGATATTCAGCGAATGATCGGACAGACCGACCGGCAGGTCGGGAAACGCCCCGCGCAAATCGTCGATC
>JAUVWK010000294.1 GCA_030604165.1 Alphaproteobacteria bacterium
CTCCCGTTGTGGCTTTACACCGCCAAGCCCCAAGCATCAAGCGATCCCCTGATACAGCGCCGCCGAACCATGCTTAATGATATGTTAAAATCGAGCTTCTACGGTGCCGCGCAGCGAGGAAGGCAGCGTGGCCAGCAAGCGAAAACTGGAACGACTGTTCGGCCAGGCGGTCGAGCGGCACAAGGCGGGCGACCTGGCGGGCGCCGAGGCGCTCTACCGGGAGATCCTGCGTGGCAACCGCAAGAACGTGGCCACGCTGATCAACCTCGCCATCGTGCTCAAGGAAGAGGGCGCGTACGAGCGCGCGGAAAAGGCGCTGCGCAAGGCGCTTGCGTTCGAGCCCGAGCGCGCCGACGCCCACAGCAATTTGGGCACCGTTCTGGAGAATTTGGGCCGGGTGGATGACGCCGCCGCGTGCTATCGCCGCGCGCTGGCGCTCAAGCCCGATTGCGCCGACGCCCACAACAACATGGGCAACCTGCTGCGCGCCAACGGTCATTATGGCGGGGCCATCGCCTGCTATCGCCGGGCGATCAACAGCGAGCCGGATCATGTCCAGGCGCTCGACAATCTGGGCGACGCGCTTCAGGCCGAGGGCAGTTTGGCCGAAGCGAGCCAATGCTATGCCCGCGCCCATGATGCGCGGCCCTCCTTCGCGCTGAGCTTGAAGCAAGGGCTGATGTTGCCGCCGATCTATGGCTCGCAAGCCGAGCTCGAGGCGGCGCGCGACCGGTTCCTCGACAATCTGGTCCGCCTCGCCGCCACGCCGGGTGTGATCGCGGACCCCCTCAGGGAGGTCAATCGACTGCCGTTCTATCTCGCCTACCAGGGCTATGACGAGGTCGCGACCATGCGAACGCTGGCGCGGCTGTTTCGCCCGTCGCTGCCGGAGTACACGCCCGCGCGATCGCCCGCGCCCGCGCCCGGAGCCAAGCGCATCGGCTTGCTCTCCAGCTACTGGTCCAACCATTCGGTCGGAAGCTGCTTCTTGCGCTCGTTGCCGGTTTTCGCCGCGGTGGGTTTCGAGACGGTGCTGATCGATTCGTCGCCGGTGCCGCAAGACGATCCCGCCCTGGCCTCGGCCGGCGACCGTCGGATCCTGCTGCCGCGCGATCTCGCCGCCGCGCGCCAGACCGTGGCGGACCTGCATCTCGATATCCTGGTCTACGCCGACATCGGCTTCGATCCGTTTACCTATTATCTGGCCAGCACGCGGCTCGCGCCGGTGCAATGCGCGCTGCCGGGCCATCCGCTGACCACCGGCCTCGACACCATGGATTATTACATCTCGGACAACTATTCGGAGTCGGATCAAGCCGAGGCGCATTACACCGAGCAACTGATTCGGTTGGATTGGTTCCCCGCTATTTTCGAGCGGCCGAACATTGCGCTCGAGACAACGAGCCGCACCGCCCTGGGCTTGCCGGAAACCGGCCGCATCTATGTCTGCCCCATGACGTTGTTCAAGGTTCACCCCGCCTTCGACCGGGTTGTCGCCGGCATCTTGCAGCGCGATGCACAGGCGTGGATCATGTTCTTCCAGGACCGCTATTCGCCACGGCTGCACGAAACCCTCGCGGCCCGCTTCGAGGCCGATCTGGGCGCCGCGGCCGAGCGAATCGACTTCCTACCGTACCAGTCGCCCGATCGGTTTCTGAGCATTCTCATGTGCGCCGATGTTTTGTTGGATACCTTTCCGTTTGGTGGCGGCACCACGTCGTTGATGGCGTTCGCGACCGGCACGCCCTTGGTGACTTTGCGTGGCACACATTTTCGCGGTCGCGTGGCCGTGGGCTTTTATGCGGCGATGGGGGTATCCGATTGCATCGCTTCCGATGCGGAGGAATATGTCGATCTCGCGATTCGTTTCGGCATGGACGAGGCGCTGCGGAGCGAGGTGAAAGGCCGAATATTGGAGCGTTGCGGCGTCTTATTCGACAATCCGGCTGGCGTAAGGGAATTGGCCTCTTTCCTGGCGAGCCTGGATTCGAGTGGCGCGGAACCGCGGCGGGCACCAGCTCATCCGGCCGTCGCTTTGACCGCCTTGCCGGTACGCGCCGCAAGCGCCGTGTACTCGGGCAAGTCCCACCACGGATAGGGCATGCTGAGCCGAATGGCTTCTTCGTCGTCGAGGTTAGGCGAGTAGGTCGGCTCGTCGAAGTGCGCGTCTTTGATGCGCACGCCGTTCTCGGTCACGTCCAAGCGCTGGTCCCACAGCCAGCTCACAAGCTGAATCAGCCCCTTGCAAATCTGCTCGAATACACGGTGCCGCAAAAAATCGTGGTCGCTGTCGTAGGGTCGCGGAACGATCGATTGCAGGACCATCGCCCCACCGTCGATGCTTTCGTCGATCAGGTGAATCGTGTTCCCGAGATAACGCGTGTCCGCCGACAGCGTCTGAGCGATCGGATAGATGCCGACGAAGGCCGGAAGCAGAGAGCCGTGCAAATTGAACAGGCGGTTACGATAGGCCTCGAGCAGCGGTCCAGCGAGCAGCCGTGCGTAGGATGCCGTGACGAAAACGTCGATCTGCTCGCGGCGCCCGAACGTCAGGAGGGCGTCGGAAAATGCCCGGTTGTCGCGCTCCGGGATCACATGGGTCCGTATGCCATGTGCTTCCGCCCATTGAATTCCACCGCAAGCGCGGTCGCTTAGCACGGCATGAATGCGGCTCTTGAAGCGCGGCTGCTTCAGCGTTTCATTGATCAGCGAGCCGCCGGTCGTCGTCAGAAGGGCAATCTTCATTGCAGGGCATCATCCATTGCTAATTCGAATTCCCGACGTGACTCAGGAGCCCTCAGGTCGAGCCGCTTGAGCCCTGTCTCAGGAGCGCCTGTAGGTTTCTCAGATAACCCTTCATGGCATCGCTTTTCTCGTCCGCCCAGCCGGCGCCGATCGCCTCGATCAGGCCGGGCGAGCGATCGGCGAAAATCGGCGGCGCCAACTCTGAAAACGTGGCGCCGGCGCACTCGGTCTTGACTAGGCTCGCCTCGTAGAGGCCGGCGCCGGAGAGATCCGCGTTCTCCAAGACGCATTGATTGAGCCGGGCATAGGCCAGCTTGGCGCCGCGCAGGTTCGCCCCGCTCAAATCGGCGGCCAGATAGCTTTGCACCAAGACGGCCTCCGAGAGAATCGCCCCCGTCATCGCCATGGATCGCGGCGGATCGCCGGTCAGGCTGGCGCGGTAGAGATAGGCGTTCTCCAAGTTCGCGCGCGACAGGTCGCAGTCGCGGAAACTGGCGCAGCGGCCGGCAAGGCCATGCATGTCGGCGTCGGGGAAGGAGCACTCGACCGCCGACAGATTCTCCGCCTTTGCCCCGCCCATGGTCAGCTTGCGGGCCGCGCAATCGCGCCAGCTGGCGCCGTCCAATTTCGCGCCTTCGAGCAGGGCACGGTCGAAATGGCAGTTGACCCAATGCGAGCGTTCGAGGCTGGCGTTGCGCAGCGAGATGCCCGGCAGGCTGCAGTCCTGCAAGTCGGCGCCCGGCGCGGCCAAATCGTCCGCGACGATGCCGGCGCCCTTGATCGAGATGAGCCGCAGTTTGGGTAGTGTCGCGCCGCGCAGGCTGAGCGAGTCGGCGCCGGTCAGGCGTTGCAACGAAAGCCCGTCGCCGCTGGCGCGGTCGAACCGCGCGCGGCTGAGCTGGCATTTGACGATGCTGACCTGCGCCATCCGGGCGGCAATAAAATCCGCCTCGGCGAGCGCGCATTCGTTGAGACATGCGCCTTGCAATTCGGCGCCCGCGAACGAGGCGCCGGTCAAGTTGCATTGGTAGAACATGGTTCCGGCCAAGGGTGCGCGCGAAAAACGTGCGCCGGTTAGGTTACAGCCGTGAAACAGCGCGCCCGTGGCGTCCACCAGGTCGCTCAAATCCGCGCCGCTGAAATCGCAGACCTGCGCGGCGAAGGCGTGCATGTAGGCGCCGTTGAGGTTGGCGCCGGTGAGCTTGGTTCGTTCCATGCCGGGGCAGATCAATCGGGCGCCGGTAAGATTGGCGCCGCTCAGATCCGTGCGGTGCAGGTCGGCCCGGTTGAGTGTCGCCTTGCGCAGGTCGAAGCCGGCCAGGTCGAGGCCCGATAGGCTCGCTTCCGCAAGCTGCAGACCCTGTCCGGTCTCCTCGATGAGGCGCCGGGTCAGGGCGCCGATCTCGGCTCGCCCGGACCCGCGCTCGGTCCGCGCGGCGCAGGACGCCAGGATCGAGGCATGGTTCCGTGCCGTCTCGCCGTCGCGCGACGCCTCGGCGTCGGTGGCAGGCGCTGCGGGGAGCGGGGCGGTGTTCATGGTTCGATTTTATCCACTAGTCGCGTTAAGAGTTGCTTAACCAACCGACCCGGGATTAGCGGTCGGTTAACGGGCCGTTATTGGCCTAATATCAATTGGTTACAGTCAGCGTGATCAACGTAGCGCACGGTTGCCAGCATAGTTTCTA
>JAUVWK010000518.1 GCA_030604165.1 Alphaproteobacteria bacterium
AAGACACGACGCCCTAGCGGAAGGCGAAGAGGTCGTGCGCGCCGGTTGTTTCGCCCACAATGTCATGTGGTTCTATCGTGACGCCATGGACGCCAGCCTGGCCGACGGCGCCTGGGACGAGGCGGAGCGCTATGCGAACGCGTTGGCGGACTACACCCGCCCCGAGCCGCTGCCGTGGAGCGAATTGTTTATTGCCCGTGGCCGCGCGCTCGCCGCTCATGGTCGGGGCCAGCGCGAGCCGGAAACCATGGCGGCGCTGCGCCACCTGCGCGACGAGGCGGCAAGCGTGGGGTTCGTTACGGCCTTGCCGGGGCTCGAGGCGGCGCTGGAGGGCGCCGGAACTTAGTCGATTTCGCCTTCTTGCAGGCGGGGCATGAGCTCGACCAGATTGCAGGGCCGTGAGCGGCTGTCGAGCTGGTGTACGAGGATTTGGTCCCAGGCGTCGCGGCAGGCGCCGGGCGAGCCGGGTAGGGCGAACAGATAGGTGCCGTTGGCGACGCCGGCCGTGGCGCGCGACTGCATCGTCGAGGTCTTGATGGCCTCGTAGCTGAGCATGCGAAACAGCTCGCCGAAGCCCGGAATTTCTTTTTCGTAGACCGCCTGAAAGGCTTCGGGCGTTACGTCCCGGCCGGTCACGCCGGTACCGCCCGTGGCGATCACGACGTCGATCTCGGGGTCGGCGATCCACTGTTTGAGCTGCGCGACGATGCGCTCCTGCTCATCCGCGACGATCAGCCGGGCGGCGACCTGGTGGCCCGCCCCGGCGATGCGCTCGGCGAGCATGTTGCCCGACTTGTCGTCCGCCTCGGTGCGCGAATCGGAGACGGTGAGCACCGCGATATTGATCGACAGAAACTGCCGTGGTCCGTGGATCTTACTCATTGTCGGCAACGTTGATGGCGGTTTCCTGCGGCACGTACAAGGGCCAGCGCCCCGACGCTGCCGCATCCAACGACGGTGTGGCTTGGCCAAGCCGCAGACGGTAAATCCAGTAGTTCGTCAACACGCGCTCGATAAAACTCCGGGTTTCTCGCGAGCGGATGCTCTCGATAAATAGCAAGAGATCGTCATTGAAATTGGTCTCTGTTTGCCATTTTGCAAGGTTGGCGGGCCCGCCATTGTAGGCGGCGAGCAGGAAAAAAAGGTTGCCGTTGATCCGCTCGTGAGTGAGCAGATAACGCACGTAGGATTGGCCGAGCGCGATATTGATCTCGGGTGAGTAGAGGTCATGCCGGGTGACACCCTCGAGCCCGGCCAGGGTCGCCGCGAAGCGGGCCGTGAGCGGCATCAATTGCATCACGCCGCGCGCGCCGCGGCGGCTCTTGGCGCCGCTTATGAACTTCGATTCCTGCCGGATCAGCGCGAACAATAGCGCCCGGTCGACCACAAAGCCGCCGACCGGCTCCCAGGCCGGTAGCGGGTAAGCGGCGCCGTCGTGCCGGCGACCGTCGAACTCGGAGCGACGCCCGCTCAGGGCCATTTGTATCGATGGCATGCTGAGGCGCGCCGCCAACGGCATCAGCGCTTTCGACAGCGCCGGTGTCGCGTGTCCGTGGGCCTTGCGGATTTCCTTTTCGGCGCGGCCTTGCTGGCCGACCTCGACCAGCGCCATGGCCCGGCGCACCGGCACCGCGCGCATCGCCGATTCCAGATCCACCTCGGTCAGCGGCGGCGAGAGCCAATTGAACTCAAATGGCAGCCCTAGGGCGCGCGCCGCGATCATGCCATAGAAGGTGCGCGGGGCCTGCGCGGCGAGGGTCAGCCAGTGTGACACGTGTTCCGGCTGGCGGGTCTTGAGATGGGCGCGCGCCGCCCAAAACGCGCCGGCCGAGGCCAATTCGCGAGGCGCCGTGCGCGATTCCGCCAGGGCCTCGAAATGACCCCGAGCCAAGGCCAAGTCGCCGAGCCGCCAAGCGGCGAGGCCCGCGATCCAATCCGCCTCCGGCAGATAGACGCGCGCGCGCGTGGCGCTCGCCGAGGCCAGCCCGAAGGCTTTGGCGTCTTTGTTGTAGAGGTAATAGCTCCAGGCGATCCGCGACCGGGCCTCGTCCATCTGGGCGGGGCTCGCCAGTTTCGAGAATTCCCCCGAATTCGCGATCTGAAGTGCGCCGGTGGGCCAGCCGCGTAGGGTCCGGCTGCGGATCTGATTCTGCAGACTGGCAAGTCGTTGCCCCGCCGACCGCTTGAGGTTCTTGCGCGGCACGGGCGGCGCGGCGCGTTGCTCCGCCTCGAACGCCACCAGGCCGCGCCCTTGGCCGAGCGGCTGTAGCGGTTTGGCCGCGCCCGCCGGCCGCCGCTTCAAGGCCAGACGATAGATCCGGCGCGCGTCGGGATGATCGCCATAGTCCTTCAGCCAAAGCCTGAGCTCGCCGAATTTCGAGCGATAGGCGGTGGGGTGCAGGTACTTCTGGGCCAAGACATGGCCTATCAGCAGCGGATCTTCGAGTTGCTCGATGACCAACGCGGAGGCGGCCCAATCGCCCTGGTCCTGAAGCGTAAAGATTTTTTTGTAGCGCACGCGATCGGTTTCGGACAGGACGCGCGGTAGCGCCTTCGCGTGGTCGATCTCGGCCAGCCCGGGTGGCAGCGCGGCCAGGCGCCGCGCACGCTCGTCATCCGCATCGGAAGACGTCGCGAGCGCCGCTCCGGTAAGAAATAATAAAGCCGTCGCTGCGAC
>JAUVWK010000238.1 GCA_030604165.1 Alphaproteobacteria bacterium
CGCCGTGTTCGCCGTCGCCGGCCCGATGATCGCCATCGGCAGCGCCAACGCTCGTCACATTCCGATCGCGACGGCGCTTTGCGCCGCTTGGATTCCGTTGGGCCAGATCATTGCCCTCGGTCTGGCTCATCCGATCGTGACGGCGGCGCTTTGGCGACCGCTTTGGTGGATCGGCATAGGTGCGACGGTGGTTTTTGCCACCGCCGCATGGCGTTGGACCCGCACGCCGCGCGCCACTCTCGGCAACGACGTACCCGCCCGGCAGCGCTTTCGTGCCGTCAGCCCCATGCGCCGCTGGGCCTTGTTGTTGGCCGCCGGGATCTTCACCCTGTGGTCGACCCAGATATTCGCGATGTTCACCTGGCTGCCGCAATATTTGGTGGAAGAACGAGGCTTGGACGCGGCGGGTGCCATCTTGCCTTATGGCATCCCGGCCCTGTTGATCTTGATCTTCAATCTGGTGGGCGGCGTTATGCTGCGCGCCGGATTGCCGCTCGCGCCACTGATGGCGCTCGGCTTGGCTTTGCAAGCCCTCATCTGGTTTCTGCTACCCCTGCTCGGCGGTACCGCCGCCGGCGTCGCCGCGTTGGTCGCCTTTGGCATCGGCGCCGGCGTAACGCCGACCTGCTTATTTGCCGCGCCCGGCGCGATTCTGGGTCAGGGTCGATCCGCCGGAACCGCGTTCGGCATTATCATGACCGGGCGTAGTCTCGGTGTTCTGATCGGACCCATCCTGCTACCGCCGGCGCTGATCGCGTTGGGCGCCTGGGCCAACATCGGGCCCTTGTTCGGTGGCATCGCGCTGGTGGCGATGCTGGGCGCGCTGGCCCTGGGAGCGCTTATGACCCGACTGAACCGTGCGGCGATTGTCTGAGGGTGCAGCGCCAAACCGACCGGCTAACACAGCCGGTTGGCCTCGGGTCTGGCGCGTCCGTTCAGGCGGCGAGACGATAACCGCCGCCCTCGGTAATCAGCAGCTGGGCGTTCGACGGATCCACCTCGATTTTTTGACGCAGGCGATAGATATGCGTCTCCAGCGTATGGGTCGCGACGGCGGCGTTGTAGCCCCACACTTCGTTGAGCAAGATCTCGCGCGCCACCACGCGATCTTTCGCCCGGTACAAATATTTTAGAATGGCGGTTTCTTTTTCCGTCAGCCGGATCTTGCTATTGCTCTCGCCGCCGACAAGCAGCTTCGAAGCCGGCTTAAAGGTGTAGGGACCGATCGTAAAGGTCGCGTCCTCGCTTTGCTCGTGCTGACGCAGCTGCGAGCGGATGCGCGCCAACAACACACCGAGGCGAAACGGCTTGGCCACGTAATCGTTGGCACCCGCGTCAAGACCCAGGATCGTATCGGCTTCGGTGTCGGCGCCGGTCAACATGATTATTGGCACCTTGACGCCGGCCCGCCGCATGAGCTTGCAGACCTCGCGCCCGTCGATGTCGGGCAGGCCCACATCGAGCAAGATCAAGTCGAAACGCTGGCTCTTGACGACTTCTAGGGCGCTGGTGCCATTGTCGACCTCATGCGCCGTAAATTCCTCGTACAGCCGCAGCTGCTCACCCAACGACTGACGCAGCGCCGCGTCATCGTCCACGATCAGGATACTCTTGCCGGAACTCATCGCTTTACCCATGGCCAAGAAAACTACCTCCAACCCCAGATAATGCGGGAATTCCCGCCAACTGAAAAGATCGATCTGTTGGCGGCGGGCGCGCCTGAGGCGCCTGCGGCGAAAATCATCGCGCCGGCCAAAGCTGCACCAAGCGCACCGGGTGACCCGGCAACATTTGCCCACAGCCCTCGATCGCCCCACGAGATAGGCACTAAGATATTGATAACGCACAAATAAACTAATGGCGTGGGTCTTGCGTATCAAGCCAATAAGGATAAGGAACGATGGCTATTAATCCGGTGGAGTTTCTGGGCGCCCGGGAGCGACTGGGCGCCCGCTACGAGCGTCTTGCGCCCGAGCCCGCCGCGGCCCCGGAAGGGCGTTTCGACGCGACTCTCGAAGCGTTTGACACGGCGGAGGAAGACTCCAACTTCTTCGGCGAGGACGGTTTCACATTTGGCGACTTTCTCGATCTGATCAACCCGCTCCAGCATCTGCCCGTTATCTCGACGATCTACCGCGCAATTTCCGGCGATGAGATTTCCCACGGCTCGCGCATTCTTGGCGGCGCCCTTTTCGGCGGCCCGATCGGCTTGGCGGTGGCCGTGGTAAACACTGCGGTCGAACAAGCCACCGGCAAGGATATCGGTGCTCTGGCGCTTTCCGTTTTCGACGCCGACGAGCCGGGCGCCGGCGATCCACCTGCGACGGCAATCGCGGCCGACGCGGTGCCCGACGACATGGCGCCGAGCCTTTCGCCGGAGCCGCTCGTGGCAGAGACGGCCGCGCTCGACAATACCGATACGCCGCCCGATCCACGCGGCGCGGCCAACGGATATGTGGCCCCCGAATTGTCCGAGCAGCAACGGGCGCTGCTCTTATCGTCGGTTGGTTTGACCCCCGACGGCAGGCCGTTGGCGCCCGCCCTCGACTCATCGGCCGCACCGGACCAGCGGCAGGACGTGCTCAACCCGAGCCGCAGCGTCAACGCCAATTATGCGCGCGCGCTGTCGGATGAGCAAAAGGCGTTGCTCTTTTCGTCGGTTGGCCTGACGCCGGACGGCAAGCCTGCCGAGCGTGCCGCCAACAGAACAGCGCGGCCGAGCACGGACGCCGCGCCGGCCACCGTCACGCCTGGGCAGGCACCGGCGGCCCGCCCGGTCGCCGCGCAAACCGGCGCCATTCCCGACCCCGCGGCGTTGCAACAAGTCGCCTTGCGCCGGCACAATTCGCCCGAGTGGGTCGCCCGCGCAATGGAAATGGCGCTCGACAAATATAGCGTAAACGCGGCCATCGGCGCGCGCCGCGGCCAAGCGGTCAATTCGGGGATCTAGTGGATAGAATCCAACCTATGGTACCCACTAGGGCCGGACCGTTGGGTGAGCAAACCGTCTCCCACCGTGCCGATCAGCCAACCGACATAGACTTGGTCGTTTCCTCGGACCAGGTCTTGACCTGGGGCGACAAGCAGCTCACCTGCGCGCTTGGCGCCGGCGGCGTGCTGCACGACAAGCGCGAAGGCGACCGCGGCACACCGGTGGGCTGCTTCGCGCTACGCCGCGTGCTCTATCGGCCGGACCGGCTGGCGCCACCGAAAACCGCCTTGCCAGTGGCGCCGCTCAGCCCGCGGGACGGCTGGTGCGACGATCCGACCGATCCGCTTTACAATCAACAAATCCGCCAACCCTACGAAGGGCATTATGAGATTCTGTGGCGAAGCGACAATTTATACGACGTAATGGTGGTGCTCGGTCACAACGACGGACCGGTCATGGCCGGCAGGGGTAGCGCGATTTTCCTGCATGTCGCGGCGGCGGATTACGCCCCGACCGAGGGTTGCGTGGCGTTGCGCGAGGCCGACCTGCTGTGCATCTTAAAGCGCTGCGATCCGCGCGCCCGGCTCTGCGTGTCCGGCGGTTAGAGCAGCCGTTATAGGCAACGCTCAAGCGGCCGGTGGCCGGTGGCCGAATATCGCGGTGCCGACACGCACATGGGTCGCGCCGAAGGCGATCGCGACCTCGAAGTCGCTGGTCATGCCCATGCTGAGACCCGCAAGCCCGTTCCGCTTGGCGATCTGGCGCAGCAGGGCGAAGTGCAAGGACGGCTCCTCGTCGATCGGCGGTAGGCACATGAGCCCGACGACGGGCAAGGCGTCGTCTCGCACACAGGCCGCGATGAGCGCGTCCGCCTGCGCCGGTAGAACACCCGCCTTTTGCGGCTCCTCGCCCGTGTTGACTTGGATGAAACAGGACGGTCGCCGCCCGGTCTGATCCATGGCGCGCGCCAACGCATGGGCGAGCTTGACGCGGTCGAGCGTGTGAATGGTGTCTCCCAGCAACACCGCGTCTTTCGCCTTGTTGGTTTGCAGCGGACCGATGAGATGCAACTGCGCGTCCGGGAATTCCGTCTTCAGCGCGGGCCATTTCTTGGCCGCCTCCTGAATGCGGTTTTCGCCGAACACGCGATGGCCCAATTGCAGGGCCGGGCGAATTTGCGCTGCTTCGCGCGTCTTGGTCACCGCCACCAGCGTAATCGACGCGACCGGCCGGTCCGCGGCGCGCGCCGCGCCGGCGAGCCGCTCCAGGACCGCCGCATAGTTGGCCGCGACGATCTCGGGCTGGGCGGATTGCGAGTGCGGCGCCGGCATGGCAGTTTCTTTGGCTCTGGTCATCGTACCCGATGAACGGTGTGGCCGGGATGGAGCGCCATGAAGCTAACAGAGGTCGTGCGACAGCTCAATTTGCGCTATCGGTCGGCCCACGGTTTGCCGCGCCGGCCGTTGCCGCCCCTGATCTTTATGACCGATCCGGCACGAACGCCCGACGTGCGCCGCGCGGCACGGGCGCTGCCCGCGGGTAGCGCCATCGTGCTGCGCCATTACGACGATCCGAATCGCCGCGCGCTGGCGGCGGCGCTCGCGGCGCTGACGCGAACCCTGTCGCTTCGCCTGCTGATCGCCGCCGACGCGCGGCTCGCGGCCGAGGTCGGCGCCGACGGCATCCATCTTCCCGAGGCTATGGCGAGCGCGGCCCGCGCCCTCCGGTGGCGCCCCGATTGGATCGTCACGACCGCGGCGCACTCCTGGCCGGCCCTGATCAACGCGGCTCATGCCGGCGCGGATGCGGCGCTGTTATCGCCCGTCTTTGCCACGGCTAATCATCCGGACGCGGGCCCGCTGGGGCCGTGGCGATTTGCCGTGCTCGCGGCGCGGGCGCCGTTGCCGGTCTACGCGCTCGGTGGCATAGACGGCCGCAACGCGCAGCGGCTGCTATCCAGCGAGGCGGTTGGCATTGCCGCCGTCGCTGCGCTCGCGGGCGGCGGCGGTGGGCCGATTAATCGGTTAGGCTGAAGGCTCGTTCGATGTATTCGATCAGCGCAGCCAGACACTCCTCGA
>JAUVWK010000171.1 GCA_030604165.1 Alphaproteobacteria bacterium
ATTTGTTGATCTCTGCGCTATTTCGTCCCCGGCCCCGGCCGCCTGCGGCGGCGAGCCGGCGGGCACGACACGCTTGCAATATGGCTACCGTGGGGGAAAATTTCAAATAAAGCAGGGTCTAAGCGAGCGATTCGGCGCCTCGCCGCGGGTCGCAAACACACCGAAATAGTCAATTTTTCGAGACTAGGCATTCGTTAAGGAAACTGTTGTCACAATATTATGGAGTTGAGAAGATGAATCGCCGAGCTAGGTGAGGCCGAACGTGGAACATACCGATCCGGCTGCTGGATATATGAGCGGGCAGCTCCTGGTGGCCATGCCCAACATGCCCGACCCGCGCTTCGAGCGCTCGGTCATCTATCTTTGCGCCCATACCGCCGACGGGGCGATGGGTCTGGTCGTGAACAAGTTGATCGACTCGCTGAGCTTTCCCGATCTGCTGGGCCAGCTTGGGATCGAATCGAGCGACATCGACGACCAGATTCGGGTGCATTTCGGCGGCCCGGTCGAGGCCGCGCGCGGCTTCGTTCTGCACTCCACCGACTACGTGCACGACGCCACCATGGTGGTCAACGACCACTTCGCGCTGACCGCGACCGTCGATGTGCTCAAGGCCATGGCCAAGGGCCAGGGGCCGCGCCAGAGCCTCCTGGCGTTGGGTTATGCCGGCTGGGCGCCGGGCCAACTCGATTCCGAGATCCAGGCCAATGGCTGGCTCACGGTACCGGCCGACGAACAATTGGTGTTCCTGTCCGAGATCGAGAGCAGATGGGAAAACTCGGTCAAGCGGATCGGCGTTGACTTAAGCAAGCTCTCGGGCGACGTCGGCCACGCTTAAGGCCCCGCTCATTATCGAACAGTCTGCTCGAGATCGCGCTCAAGCGTCGTCGCCAAGGGCCGCTTTCGCCAAGCCCGGCGGCGGTTCGTACTCATTCGCCAACATGGCGAAGAGCAAGTGGTCGCGCCAAGCGCCGTTGATTTTCAAAAAATTGCGAGCGTAGCCCTCGCGCCGGAAGCCGCAGCGGTGCAACAACGCCTGACTCGCCTCGTTGCTCGGCATGCACGCCGCATCGACGCGATACAACCCGAGGCGCCCGAAGCAATGGCGCACGACGCAGTGCATGGCTTCCGTCATGTAGCCGTTGTGCGCATGGGGCTTGCCGATCCAGTAGCCGACGGCGCAGGATTGCGCCGCGCCGCGTTGCAGGTTTGACAGCGTGATACCGCCCACCAGCTCGGCGTCCGTGCGGCGGAAGATAAAAAACGCATAGCCGACGCCGTCATTGCCCTCGCGTACCTGGCGGCGAAGCCGGCGGCGATAGGCGGCGCGGCCGAGAGCGTCGTGCGGCCAGGTCGGCTCCCAGCGCTCCAGGAATTCGCGCGACGCGGTGCGCAACTCGGCCCACATGCGCCAATCCCGAATCAGCGGCGGCCGCAGGACCAGATTGGGCCCGACTAGCTGCGCCTCCGCATGCTTGGATTGGGACGATTTCAGAACGGCCATGACCACAGACTCCGTATTCGAACCCTAATAGATTTGGCCCCCAATATTAATCCGTTTCGCCACGGCGGCGGCGCTTGCCGGCACCAACGGCCCACGCGGTTTCCGTCCAAGCTGAACCAGCCCACTCCCCCTCCCGGCCATCCACAAGCTTACAATGCCATGGGTGGCCGGTAGCGGGAGTGGGCTGGAGCGAATCCACGTGAGTGGAAAACGCTCTAACCGAAGCGGCCCGCGATCCGGTCATAGGGCTCCACCTTGTCGATCGGACCGAGCGCGGCGACGGTCGGGCGGCTGCCGGCGAAGATGCGACGCGCCACCCGGGTTACGTCCGCGCCCGATATCGCGTCGATCTTGGCGATCATTTCCTCGACCGGAATGGGCCGACCGAAGATCAACATTTGGCGACCGAGCCGCTCGCAGCGCGCCGACGAGCTCTCCAAAGACATCAGCAGCGCGGATTTGAGCTGGGCGCGGGCGCGGGCCATCTCCTCCTCGGTCACCGCGCGCTCGACCTTGGTCATCTCCTCGGCCATGACCGGGATGAGCTCGGCGACCTCGCCCGGAGCGGTGCCGGCATAGACGCCGAAGATGCCGCCGTCGGTATAGGCGGAGGAAAAGGTGAACACGGCGTAGGCGAGGCCGCGCCGCTCGCGGATTTCCTGAAAAAGCCGCGACGACATGCCGCCACCCAGCAGGGTCGAAAGCACCTGGCCGGTGTAGAAATCGGGATCGCCATAGGGAATACCGTCGAATCCAAGCACCAAATGAACCTGCTCGAGATCGCGGCTGCCGCGATAATCGCCGCCCGCATAACGCGCCGGCGCCTTTGGCGCGCTGTGCTCGGGCGGCAGCCTGTCGAAGGCCGCGCCGGCGAGCTCGACGAGGCGGTCGTGGTCGAGCCGGCCGGCACCGATCAGCACCATGCGCGGCGCGCTGTAATGCGCCGACATGTAGCCCGCCAGGTCGTCGCGCGAAAGCGCGGCAACGCCCTCGGCGGGGCCCAGGATGGTCCAGCCGAGGGGCTGGTCCGGAAAGGCGGTTTCCTGGAAGAAGTCGAACACGATATCGTCGGGCGTGTCGTGGGACTGGGCGATCTCCTGCATGACCACCGCGCGCTCGCGGGCCAGCTCCTCGTCATCGAACACCGAATGCTGCAGGATGTCGGCGAGCAGGTCGAGGGCGAGCGGCGTGTCGTCCTTCATCACTTTGGCGAAATACGCCGTGTGTTCGCGCGAGGTATAGGCGTTCAAGTGCCCGCCCACGGCCTCTATTTCCTCGGCGATCGCCTGCGCCGAGCGGCGTTCGGTGCCCTTGAAGGCCATATGTTCGAGCAAGTGGGAAACGCCGTTGATCTCGCGCGCTTCATGGCGCGCGCCGACATCGACCCAGAGCCCGACCGACGCCGTTTCGAGCTGCGGCATGGCTTCGCTGACGATGCGCAGCCCGTTGGACAGCTTGGAGACCCGTGTGCTCATGCGACTCGCTTTCCGGCAGGCTGGCCAGCGCGTTGGCCGGTGCCGCCGCTGGCGGCCGCCGCCCGCGCACACACGAAGGCCTGCACCGCGCCAAGTTCGTTGGGCAGCACACTGAAGTGCTCCTCGCGCGCCATGAGATCGGCGAGCCGCGGCGGCAAAGTGGGCCGCACCCCCGTCGCCCGCTCGACGGCGTCTGGAAACTTGGCCGGATGCGCCGTCGCCAGACAGATCATCGGTACGGCCGGGTCGTCCCAGCAGGCCGCGGCGGCCGCGACGCCGGTCGCCGTGTGCGGATCGATCAACCGGCCGGTGGCGCGGTGCAGCGCGGCGATGGTCGCCAGCGTCTGTTCGTCGTCCACCCGGTGGCCGGCGAACAAGGCGCGCGCCTCGGCAAGCTGCTCGGCCGCCAACGCGAAGCCACCCTCGGCCTGCAAACGCCCCATCAGCGCCCCGACCGCGGCGCCGTCCCGGCCGCACAGCTCGAAGATCAGGCGCTCGAAGTTGCTCGCCACCTGAATATCCATGCTCGGGCTCAGGCTGGACCGCACCGTATCCTTGCGATACTCGCCGCTGGCGAGAAACCGGGCCAGGATGTCGTTGGGATTGGTGGCGACCAGCAGGCGCTTGATCGGCAGACCCAAGCGGCTCGCCACGTAGCCGGCATAGACGTCGCCGAAATTGCCGGTCGGCACGGCGAACGCGACGGCCCGCGCCGGCGCGCCCAGCGCCACGGCGGCATAGACGTAATAGGCGCTTTGCGCCACGACACGCGCCCAATTGATCGAGTTGACGGCGCCCAGCTTGAGCTCGTCGCGAAAGGCGAGATCGTTGAACATCGCCTTGACCAGCGCCTGACAGTCGTCAAAGGTGCCGTCGATCGCCAGGTTATGAACATTGGCCGCCCGCACCGTGGTCATCTGGCGGCGCTGGACCTCAGAGATGCGGCCCTTGGGGTGCAGAATGACGATGCTGAGGCTGTCGCGGTCGCGACACGCCTCGATGGCGGCGGAACCGGTGTCGCCCGACGTGGCGCCGACGATGGTCAGACGCTCGCCCCGGCGCGCCAGCACGTGGTCGAAAAAGCGGCCCAAGAGCTGCAGCGCGAAATCCTTGAACGCCAGGGTCGGCCCGTGAAACAACTCGAGCAGCCAGCGGTTGGGACCGAGTTGAACCAAGGGCGCCACGGCCGCGTGATCGAACTGTGCGTAGGCCTCGCGCGCCATGCCCTCCAGCGCGGCCCGCTCGATGTCGTCCGCGACGAAGGGTTCGAGCACGCGTGCCGCCAGCGCCGGGTAGTCGAGCCCGGCGAGCTCCTGGATGCCCTCGGCCGAGAGCCGCGGCCAGCGTTCGGGCACGAACAGACCGCCGTCCCGGGCGAGGCCCGCGATCAGGATGTCTTCGAACGACGCGGCGCGATGGCCGCCCGCATCCCGCGCTTGACGCGTGCTGAGGTAACGCACTGGTATTTTTTGCTCCGAAAGGTTGAACCTGGCGCTGACCAGGCGGCTAGAGCATTTTCCGTTCAGGCGGCACCGGGCCGCTCCCCCTCCAACCGAAGCCGCTCTAGACTATACGCGCCCGCCGCCCCAGGGCAAGACGGGGACTCAGGTCAAATAACGGCGCTCCAGATGGCCCTTGAACACCGCGGCGTCCAGGCGGCGGCCGGTGGCGCGCTCGATCAACGCAGGGCTCGAATAGAGCGAGCCTTGGCCGTGGATCGCCTCGCGCAACCAGCCGAGCAAGGGCGCGAAATCGCCGGCCGCGATACCCGGCATGATTGCGGCCTCGGCCCGGCACGCCGCATCGAAGAGCTGCGCCGCGATCATCGCGCCGAGGGTGTAGCTCGGGAAATAGCCGATGTCGCCGCCCGCCCAGTGGATGTCCTGAAGGCAGCCCTCGGCGTGGTTGGCCGGCGCGACACCGAGCAACTCCACCATCCCCTCGTTCCAGGCACCGGGCAGATCGTCGACCGGGAGTTCGCCCGACAGCATGACTTTCTCGATGCGGTAGCGGAGCAGAATATGCGCCGGGTAGGTTACTTCGTCCGCGTCGACCCGAATCATTCCCGGCGCCACCCGTGTCGCCAGGCGGTGAAGGTTTTCGGCTTCGAACGCCGCGCCGGAGATGTCGAGGTGCGGCGCGAAGGCCGCCCGGATGAGCGGCGCGGCGAAGCGCAGGAACTCCAGGCTGCGACAGGCCTGCATCTCGATCAGCAGCGACTGGCTCTCATGCACGCTCATGCTGCGCGCGTTGCCCACCGGCTGGGCACGCCAGGCCTTGGGCAGGCCGCGCTCGTAAAGGGCGTGCCCGGTTTCGTGCAGCACCGCCATCAGGCCTGAGGCGAAATCGGCCTCGTCGTAGCGGGTGGTGATGCGGACGTCCTCGCTGACGCCGCCGCAAAACGGGTGATGGCTGACGTCGAGGCGGCCATGGTCGAAATCGAAGCCGAGCCGCTCCATGAGCCCGACCCCGAGCGTGCGCTGGGCCTCCGCCGGAAACGGCCCAACCAGCGGTACGGGTTCGGGGGCCGCGCTTTGCCGGGCCAACACGGCGGCCAGAAAATCCGGCAGAAAAGCCGCCAGATCGGCGAACACGACGTCGATCTCGGCCATGCGCACGCCGGGATCGTAGCCATCGATCAGGGCGTCGTAGGGCGCGCAGCCGAGCGCCTCGCCCTTGGCTGCCGCCTTCTGCCGCACCAGCGACAGCACCGGCTTGAAGGCCTTGGCGAAAGCGTCGAAATCGCTGCGCGGCCGAGCCTCGCGCCAGACCATCTCGCTCGCCGATGTCGCCTTGCTGAGCGCCGCCACCAGATCGGCCGGCACGCCGGTCGCATGCGAGAAATGGTGCCGCATCTCGTGCAGGTTGGCGCGTTGCCAATTGTCGAGCTCCTCGCCTTCCGCTTCCGCCTGGTCCAGCAGATCGCCGAGGCCGTGATCGGTCAGCATCTCGTGGCAAATCAGGCTGAGCTCGGCAAGCTGTTCGGCGCGCGCCTCGGCACCGCCCGACGGCATCATGGTGGCCCAGTCCCAATGCAGGACGGCGCCCGCGCCCGCCAGATTGGCCATCCGCCCAAAGCGGCGCTCGAGTTCCGGATAAGCCTTCATTGCGCTCCGTCCTGCCCCGCTCCGCCCCGCAGCTGCGCCATCCGGTCGCGGCGTCGGCGGCGTTGAAACAAGACATAGATGACCCCCAGCGCCACGGCCAGGGCATACCAGACAATAGCGTATTGCAGATGCTCGTTCCGGAGCTCGACCCGGCTCTGCCC
>JAUVWK010000058.1 GCA_030604165.1 Alphaproteobacteria bacterium
GCGAAAGAGCGGCGGTCCACGTTGGAGACGGCGACCAGCTTGAAATGGGTCTTTAAATAGGCGAGCGCCGCCGAGCTGTCGGGAAAAGGCGGCCCGGCGGCGATGGCGGCGGCGAAGCGCGCCGCCTCGTCCGGCGCGGCCGGAACGCCGAATTGCGCCGCGATGGCGTCGAACACGCGGGCCAGAATAGCGCTATAAAGCGCCGCCGGATCGGCCTGTTGGAGGCGGGGTTCATGTTCGGAGAAGGCGGCCAGCAAGGCCTCGCTATCGACCGGGCCACCGACCGGGCCACCGACCGGGCCACCGACCGGGCCACCGACCGGGCCACCGACCGGGCCACCGGCCGGGCCATCGACGAGTGCGTCGCCGCCCCGCGCGGCCCAGGGCGCGAGCGCCGCGAGGAGGCCGCGTTCCCAGTCGATCAGCGTGCCATAGCAGTCGAAAGTCATGGCCGCGAAATCGGTGAGCCGCCACGGCGCCGAAGCGGTCTCGGTCATCGCTGTTGCAGCCCTAATAGGACCGAGGACACGACGCCATAGCGCCGCTGCACGGTCGGTCGACCACAATATCGTGGGGTTTCATCGGCCCGGCGCACCACGTTGTGTTGGCGAAAATAATTCTCTTCCACTGCGGCGAAAATAGTCTAAGGTGCGCCGGCTCGAAAGCCCGAAGCCATATCGGAGCAGGCGAGAAAAAAAGGGGTGCGCATTGCACGCACCCCTCTAAGTGCCAGTGACTATGACCGCGGGAGATGAACGGTCGTCAGGAGCAGCCACTGGTAGCGCCACAAGTGTCGCACTTCAGGCACGTGCCATTGCGAACCAAAGTAAAATTGCCGCATTCGTCGCAGGCCTCGCCCGCGTAACCGCGTAGCTTGGCCCGACGAACGGTTTCGAATTCCGACTCACGAAAAGGAACGGCAGCCGCGGCGCGCCCTTCGGCGGGGGCGACGGGGCTCAGATCGGCCGCTGTCCGGGTGACGGGGCTCAGATCGGCCGCTGCCTGGGCGGCGGCGGCGGAATCGCCGTCGAACGCCGTTTGCGGCTGGCTGTATCCCTCGTGGCCCGACGCTCCGCCGTTCAGCACATAGAGGTTGCTCCGCACATATCCGTTGCTGGCATAGCCGCTTATCACCGCCGCCAACGCCGGTGCGTCGCCGTCGCTCTTGCCCGCGCCATTGGCGGAACGCGGGAATTCGCTCTGCCGCTCGCCCTGGCCCACGGTATCGGGCAATAGATCCTCCAGCTCCGCCTGCGCCAGGTCGCTGCGCCCCAGATAGGACACCGCGAGCTCGCGGAAGATGTAATCGATGATCGAGGTGGCGCGCTTGATGGCGTCATTGCCTTGCACGAAGCCCGAGGGTTCGAAGCGGGTGAAGGTGAAGGCCTCGGTGAACTCCTCCAGGGGCACGCCGTATTGCAGGCCGATCGAAATGGCGATCGCAAAATTGTTCATCAGGCTGCGGAAGGCCGCGCCTTCCTTGTGCATGTCGACGAAGATCTCGCCGAGCGTGCCGTCGTCGAACTCGCCGGTGCGCAGATAGACCTTGTGGCCGCCGACGATGGCCTTTTGGGTATAGCCGCGCCGCCGCTGCGGCAGCCGGCGGCGCTCGCCGGTGTGCATCACCAAGCGTTCGACGATCCGCTCGGCAACCTTGACCGTGCGCACCATCGCCGGCTCCTCGGCGACCTCGTCCTCGAGGTCTTCGCCCAGCCCGATGGCGCTCAAGGGCTGCGAAAGCTTGGAACCGTCGCGATAAAGCGCGTTGGCCTTGAGCCCGAGCCGCCAGGACAGCATGTAGGCCTGTTTGCATTCCTCGACGGTGGCCAGGTTCGGCATGTTGATGGTTTTCGAGATCGCGCCGGAAATGAACGGCTGGCTGGCCGCCATCATGCGGATGTGGCTTTCGGCCGAGAGGTAGCGGGTGCCGAGCCTGCCGCAGGGACTGGCGCAATCGAACACCGCCAGGTGCTCTTCGGTCAGGTGCGGCGCGCCCTCGAGCGTCATGGCGCCACAGCAATAAACGTTGGCGGCCTCGATGTCGTCGGCGGTGAAGCCGAGCGCGGAGAGCATATCGAAGCCGACGTCATCGAACTGCTCCGGCCCAAAGCCCAACACCCGGGTGCAGAACTCGTCGCCGAGCGTCCATTTGTTGAAGGCGAACTTGAGCTCGAAGGCGTTCTCCAGCGCCCGCTCGATCCGTTCGATGACCGATTTCGGGAAGTCTTTTGCGGCCAGAGTCTCGTGGTTGATGGCCGGCGCACCCTCAAGGGTGCCGTGGCCGACCGCGTAGCGGACGATATCGTCCACTTGCTCGGGCGTGTAGCCAAGCGTCTGGAGGGCGTTGGGCGCGGCGCGATTGATGATCTTGAAATAGCCGCCGCCAGCCAACTTCTTGAATTTGACCAGCGCGAAATCGGGTTCGATTCCGGTGGTGTCGCAATCCATGATCAGGCCGATGGTGCCGGTGGGCGCGACGACGCTCACTTGGGCGTTGCGGAAGCCATGGCGCTCGCCGATCGCGACGGCCTGATCCCAGGCCCGCACCGCCGCCTGACCCAACGCCGGCTCGGGTAGGTTGGCATGATCGAGCGGCACCGGCAGGATCGTGAGCCCCTGATAGCCGGCCATCTCCCCATAGGCCGCCAGCCGGTGATTGCGCATCACCTTCAGCATGGCCTCGCGGTTATCGGGGTGGTTCGGGAAGGTGCCGAACTCGGCTGCCATTTCGGCCGAGGTGGCGTAGGCCACGCCGGTCATGATGGCGCTGATCGCGCCGCACATGGCGCGGCCTTTGGCGCTGTCGTAGCCCAGCCCCGACGACATCAGAAGGCCGCCCAAATTGGCGAAGCCGAGGCCGAGCGTGCGGTAGGCGTAGGAGCGCCAGGCGATCGCCGGCGACGGGTATTGGGCCATCAAGACCGAAATTTCCAGCGTCACGGTCCACAGCCGCACGGCGTGCTCGAAGCCGTCGTTGTCGAAGCTGCCGTCCACCTTGCGGAAGGCCAGCAGGTTCAACGACGCCAGATTGCACGCCGTATCGTCCAGGAACATGTACTCCGAACATGGATTCGAGGCGTTGATCCGGCCGCCCGCGGGGCAGGTATGCCATTCGTTGATCGTGGTGTCGTATTGAATGCCGGGATCGGCCGAGGCCCAGGCGGCGTGCGCGATCATCTCCCACAGATCGCGCGCCTTGCAGGTGCGTGCCACGACACCGTCGGTGCGCCGGGTCAGGTTCCAGTCCTCGTCCGCCAGGACGGAGTTGATGAAATCGTTGGTCACCCGCACCGTATTGTTGGAGTTCTGGCCGGTGACGGTGAGATAGGCGTCGGACTGCCAATCGGTATCGTAAGTGCGGAAGTCGATCTCGCGGTAGCCTTGGGTGGCCAACTGGATCGCGCGCTGGATATAGTTTTCCGGAATCAACGCGGCGCGCGCGGCCCGCACCGCCCGCTTCAGCGCCGGGTTGCGCTTCGGCTCGAAGCGATGCTCGTCTTCGCTGCCGTGGCAGGTCGAGATGATTTCGTTCAAATGTTTGTCGGCGAGCTGGGAGCCGGAGACCATCGCGGCCACCTTCTGCTCCTCGACCACCTTCCAGTTGACGAACTCCTCGACGTCCGGGTGATCGACATCGACGATGACCATCTTCGCCGCGCGCCGCGTCGTGCCGCCCGATTTTATGGCCCCGGCCGCGCGATCGCCGATCTTGAGAAAGCTCATCAGGCCGGACGATTTGCCGCCGCCGCTCAGGGCCTCGTTTTCGCCGCGCAGGTTGGAGAAGTTGGTGCCGGTGCCGGAGCCGTATTTGAACAACCGGGCCTCGCGCACCCAGAGGTCCATGATGCCGCCATCGTTGACCAGGTCGTCCTCGATGCTCTGAATGAAGCAGGCATGGGGCTGCGGATGTTCGTAGGCCGATTCGGAGCGCGTGAGTTCGCCGCTTTGAAAATCCACGTAGTGGTGGCCCTGCGCCGGGCCGTCGATGCCATAGGCCCAATAAAGCCCGGTATTGAACCATTGGGGCGAATTGGGGGCGCCCATTTGGCGCGACAGCATGTAGCGCATCTCGTCGAAATAGGCGCGCGCGTCCTGCTCGGAATCGAAGTAGCCCGCCTTCCAGCCCCAATAGGTCCAGGTTCCCGAGAGGCGGTCAAAGACCTGCTTGGCCGAGGTTTCATCGCCGCCTGTGGCGCCTGTGGCGGCAGACGTGGCGGCTGGCGCGGCGGTTGGCATGGCGGTTATTTGGGGGGCAGTCCGCGGGGCGTCGGCGGAGTCGGCGCCATCGTCGGGCACGCTGCGCCACAACCACGCGGGGACACCGGGCTCTTCAACCGGCTTCACGCGCTTCGGCACGCCGGCCTTGCGAAAATATTTCTGCGCCAAAACATCGCACGCCACCTGCGACCACGATGCCGGAACCTCGATGTCCTTCTGTTCGAAAACGATGGAGCCGTCGGGATTACGGATCTCGCTGGCGGTCGCGCGGAACTCCACGCCGTTGTACGGCGACTGGCCGTCAACCGTGAAGACCCTCGCTATGCGCATGATGCCTCCTTAAAAATCCCAAGGCCCAAATCGGTCGGAAACGCCGTTGGCGGGAATTATTGTTGAGTCCCAAGTGGTTCGAGATATTGTGGTCCCGCGCCCCGGTACCCCCAAAATATGGGAGAGCTTCTTCTACGCGCATCATGACAGGTTGGCAACAACATTTTGTGGTCGAATTTCGGTTATCCACAAGATGCGGTAGGACTTGTGGTGCAAAGCTTGGCCGCACGCGGCGTCGAACACCGATTTGTAATTTTTGTTTGAGTCAGTGTTATTTGCGCCGGAATGCTGATTCTCCAGAGGAGCCAGTTGTCGGAGACTGTTAAAGCAGAGTCTCAAGCGTGCCGCCGGGGGTGCGCGCGAATTTTTTTACCGCCGCTTCCGGTTGGACCCGGTTCGCTTGCGGCGGAGCGGCCTCGGGCGACGCCGAAGCCTGGACGGCGGCCACCGCCCTGTGCATTATGCGCCCCGACGATAAAGGCGCGCGGCGCCAAGCGGGGCTTGGACGATGACCAGCATTGGAACGCGGCTTCACACGTGGCTTTCGGGCCTGTTGGTGGGCACCGACGAGGCGGGCAACCGCTATTACCGGGAGCGCCGCCGCGGCCGCGGCAGGCGCGAACGGCGCTGGGTGATCTATGAAGGCGACATGGAAGCCTCGCGCGTGCCGCCCGATTGGCACGGCTGGCTGCACCACATCGTGGCGGAGCCGCCGACCGAGCGCCTGCCGGCGGAGCCGCAGCCGTGGGAACAGGCCCATCAGCCCAATCTGACCGGAACCGACGCGGCCTATCGGCCGCCCGGCCACGCGCTGCAAGGCGGCGCGCGCGACAAGGCCACGGGCGACTACGAGGCCTGGCAGCCGGAATAGGGTGGGGCGGGGCCCGAATCGGGGGGGCTCTTTTTGCTCACGGCAGCGGACCTGACGGCCCGCACCTGCGCCGGCGCGCCGGATAACCGGCGGGCCGCCGTCGCGGCCTCAAGCGATCGTGAGATGTGATCTAGTCGCTTTTCGATGCGTCCCGCACGTTGCTCTTGTAGCCGGTCAGCTCCTCGTAAGAGAAGATCAGCCCGGCGGCGTCGAAGCCGCCGTCCACATTGACCACGGTGCCGGTGATGAAGGCGCTGTCGTCGCCGGCGAGAAACACGGCCGCGCCCGCTACCTCGGCCGCCGCGCCATAGCGCTACACCGGGATGCGCGCCAGATAGGCGCGGTCCTGCTCGGGGCCGAACTTGGTGATGCCGGTATCGATGGGGCCCGGGGCGATGCTGTTGACCATGATGCCCATGGGCGCCAATTCGACGGCCATCACCCGGCTGAGCTGCATCAGCCCGGCCTTGCTGGCGCCGTAGGCCGCCCGGCCGCTGCTGCCGCGTTGGCCCGATATGGAGCCCATATTGATGATGCGCCCGCCGCCGGCTGCGGCCATGACCCGGGCGGCGGCCTGGCCGCAGAGGAACATGGAGGTCAGGTTGACCCGCAGCACGCGCTCCCATTCCGCCAGCGGCATCTCGAGAAAGGCCCGGTGGTGCGGGATCCCGGCATTGTTGACCAGGATATCGAGGCGCCCGCCGAAGCGCTCCAGGATGGCGCCGAACGCGGCGCCGACCTGATCCGGGTCTGCCACGTCGGCGCGCTCGGCGTGGGCCGTGCCGCCGGCGGCACGGAGCGGCTCGGCCGCCGCCTCGGCGCGCGCGCCGTCGATGTCGACCAGCGCCACCGCCGCGCCCTCGGCCGCGAAGCGCTCGGCGATGGCGCGCCCGATGCCGCGGCCGGCGCCGGTGACGATGGCGGTTTTCTGGTCCAGTTTCATGGCCGTCTCCCCTTGGGCGTTAGCGCGGTATCGCCGGGGCCGGCGCGGCTGTCAATAGCGCGGCTGCCAATAGGGCGGCGGGCGCAGGGGAGCCTTGGGGCGCCGGAGCTTGACATTCACCTGTCAGTGACATAGTGCTTGGCCATGGTGCGGGACCGAGTTAGGAGCCAGGCGCGGCTGGTCGCCGCGGTGGGCCAGGTACTGACCGAGGCCGGTTTCAAGGGCCTCGGCGTGAACGCCGTCGCGCGCCGCGCCGATCTAGATAAAGTATTGATCTACAGATATTTCGGCGGCTTCGATGCACTGCTCGAGGCGTATGCGCGAAGCGGCGATTTGTGGTGGAGCGTGGATGAGATCGTGGGCGAGCATTTGCCGGGCCCGGAGCAAGACAGCCTTGCCGCCTGGTGCGTCCTCGCGCTCAAGCGGCAAGTCGCGGCGCTGCGCCAGCGGCCGGTGACGCAACAAATCCTGGCCTGGGAGCTGGTCGAGCCCAGCCCGTTGAGCCGGGCGCTGAGCGAGCTGCGCGAGGCGCGGACGCGGCAATTGGTGGGCCGCCTGGTCGAGCGCGGCGGCGGCCGGGCGCATGGCTTGCTGCCGACCTTGCACGGGCTGCTCGGCGCGGCGTCGCTTTATCTGGTGTTGCGCGCCCACAGCGTGGGCCAATGGCACGGCGTCGATTTCACCACCGAAGCGGGTTGGGGGCGGCTCGACGGGGCCATCGCGGCGCTCGTCCACGCCGCCCTCGGCGAGCCCCAGGCCACTCCCTCGAGACGCTAATGAAAAACATTAACAAATATAGTTAACTGTTTCATGTGAAACATTAACCAATAGGTGACTCATTAATTTTTATTAAGGATATTGGGCGGTTCAGTCGGCACCGAAGGGATCGTCGATGACGAACAACCAAGTGCCGTCGGCCTGACGCCGGACCACTTCGATACTGTTGTGACTGGTCTCGAGCGCCTCGCCCTCGGGGCCCGTGCCGGTCAGCCGCCAGGTGGCGCGCAACAAAGCCAAGTCGCCGGCACGGATCACGCTCGTGGTCTCTTGGTGCAACTGGCAATCGCTGGCGAGCAGGCTCGTCAGCAGCGCGCGCAAGGCGACGCGCCCGGTCGCGGGCGGTTGTCCCGGCTCGGTGACGATACTTGGCTCCGCTTCGTAGAGCGCCACCAGCGCCGCCAGATCCTTGGCGGCGAAGGCCGCCGCGAAGCAGCGGTGGCAATCCTCGGGCGTGCGCGCGAGCTCCATTTGTTCCTCTCGGCGGTCCGCTTAGACGGGCCGTACCAGGGCGTGGCGCTTTTTGCCGGCGGAGAGCTTGATCGCGCCGTCGGCGTTGAGGTCCGCGAGCGTCACCGTCCGCGTTTCGGAGTCGATGGCGACATCGTTGAGGCGCGCGCCGCCGCCCCGGATCAAGCGCTTGGCCGCGCCGCCGGAGGCCGCGAGCTGGGCCCGCAGGAAGAGCTGAAAGGCCGGAATTCCCGCCTCGAGCTCGCCCCGCGGCGTCTCCAGCACCGGTAGGCCGCAGCCGGCGCCGCCCCCTTCGAAGGTCTCCCGCGCGGTCTCGGCCGCGCCGCTCGCCACGCTCTCGCCGTGGCACAGGCGGGTGGCCTCGAAGGCCAGGCGCTTCTTGGCTTCGTTCAGCTCGGCGCCTGCCAGCGCCTCGAGCCGGGCGATCTCGGCCAGCGGCAGGTCGGTAAAAAGCCGCAGAAAGCGGCCAACGTCCGAATCGTCGGTGTTGCGCCAGAATTGGTAGTAGTCGTAAGGCGAGAGCAGGTCGCTGTCGATCCACACCGCGCCTTGGGCGGTCTTGCCCATCTTGGCGCCCGTCGAAAGCGTGATCAGCGGCGTGGTCAGCCCGAACAGGGTGCGGCCATCGATGCGGCGGGCCAGCTCCACGCCGTTGACGATGTTGCCCCATTGGTCCGAGCCGCCCATCTGCAGCGCGCACGCGTGACGCCGCGCCAGCTCAAGGAAGTCGTAGGCCTGCAGCACCATGTAATTGAACTCGAGCAGGGTCAGCGGTTGCTCGCGCTCGAGCCGGAGCTTGACGCTTTCGAAGCCGAGCATGCGATTGACCGTGAAATGACGGCCGAAATCGCGCAAAAAGGGAATGTAGCTGAGCTCTTTCAGCCAGTCGTCATTGTCGACCATGAAGGCGTCGGAGGCGCCGTCGCCGAAGCGCAAAAAGCGCTCGAAGCAGCGCTGGATACCGGCCTTGTTGGCGCCGATCGCGGCATCGTCCAGGAGCTTGCGCGTCTCGTCCCGGCCCGAGGGGTCGCCGATCCGGGTGGTGCCGCCGCCCATCAGCACGATCGGCCGGTGGCCGGTCTGTTGCAGCCAGCGCAACATCATGATCTGAACCAGGCTGCCGACATGAAGGCTCGGCGCCGTGCAGTCGAAGCCGATATAGGCGGAGATCGCGCCCGCGGTGGCGCAGGCGTCCAGGGCCGCGGCATCCGTGCACTGATGCACGAAGCCGCGTTCGTGGAGGACACGCATGAATTCCGAGCGGAAGCCGGCCATGGCGTTTCCCTGGTTGACGCGCGGTGTCGGGCGGCGATTATACGGCGACCATGATGGCCCCGCACGGCTCTCGGGGCCGCGGTCATGTACCATATGTACTGGCCCGGAACAACGCGCCGAGAGCGCGGCGCAGGCAAACGGCAAGACAAAACCCATGGCATCGGCGCGCATGATAAGGGCCCTCGGCCTGATGAGCGGGACTTCGCTCGACGGGGTCGATGCCGCCCTGCTGGTGAGCGATGGCGAGGCCATCGGCGAGACCGGTCCCTGGTTGAGCGACGCCTATGACGAGCCGTTGCGGGCGGCCCTGCGCGCCGCGCTTGCCGGCCAGGGCGACATCGAGCAAACCGAGAAAACCATGACCGAGGCCCATGCGCGCGCCGCCGGCCGCTTGCTCGCCGAGGCCGGCTTGACCGCGCGCGACATCGCCGTGGTCGGCTTTCCGGGCCAGACCTTGAGCCACCGGCCGGCCGAGGGGATAACGCGCCAAATCGGCGACGGCGCCCGCCTCGCCAACCTGCTCGGCATCGACGTGGTCAACGATTTTCGCCGGGCGGATGTGGCGGCGGGCGGGCAGGGCGCGCCGCTGGCGCCGCTTTATCACGCGGCGCTGGGGCGCGATTTGACGCCGCCCTTGGCGGTGCTCAATCTCGGCGGCGTGGGCAATCTCACGTGGCTCGGCGCGCCGCGGCCGGACGGCACGCCGGCCTTGCTGGCCTTCGACACCGGACCCGGCTGCGCGCTGATCGACGATTGGCTGCTGGCCCACAGCGGCCGCGCCTATGACGACGGCGGCAAGCTGGCGGCGGCCGGAACGGTGCGCGACGATCTCCTCGCCGGCTTGCTGGGCCATCCGTTTTTCGCCCTCCCGCCGCCCAAATCGCTCGACCGCAACGCCTTCGACCCGGCGCCGCTGGCCGGCCTCTCGGCGGCCGACGGGGCCGCGACCTTGACCGCGTTCACGGCCGCGGCGGTGCACCGCGCGCTGGCCCACCTGCCGGCGCCGCCGGGGCGTTGGCTGGTGACCGGTGGCGGGCGGCACAACCGAACCTTGATGGCGCAGCTCAAGGCGCGTCTCCAGGCGACCGTGGAACCGGTGGAGCGGGCGGGATGGCAGGGCGACGCGCTGGAGGCCCAGGCCTTCGCTTTTCTCGCCGTGCGCGCCTTGCGCGGGCTCCCGCTCAGCCTGCCAAGCACGACCGGGGTGCCGCGCCCGCTCACCGGCGGGGCGTTACATCGCGGCGGGGCGGAAAAAGCCTAGGGTAATTCAAGTTTGAACGGCACCGGCCCGGTGCGATTCCACGTGAGTGGAAAACGCTCTAGGTTAGGCCGCGGCGCCCGCGGCGCGCGTCTGCAGCAATTCGGGTGCCGTCACGTGCTCCTCCAGGTAGCCGTGGACGCTATCGCGGAGCACGTCGGTCTTGTTCTCGAAAAAGTGGTTGGCGCCCTTGACGATGCGGTAGTCGATGGTGATCCGGCGCTGGCTTTGCAGCTTATCGACGAGTTTCGCGACGTCCGGCTCGGGCACCAGGTCGTCGCGCGCACCGTGCACGATCATGCCGGACGACGGGCACGGCGCGAGGAAGGTGAAGTCGAACATGTTGGCCGGCGGCGCCACCGCGATAAAGCTTTGAATCTCGGGCCGCCGCATCAATACCTGCATGGCGATCCAGGCGCCGAAGGAAAAGCCGCCAATCCAGCACGCCGTGGCGTTCGGATTGATGCTTTGCATCCAATCGAGCGAGGCCGCGGCGTCGCTCAGCTCGCCTTGGCCGTGATCGAAACGTCCCTGCGAACGGCCGACGCCGCGAAAGTTGATGCGCAGCACGGAAAAGCCATGTTGCCGGAAGGTCCGATAAAGGGTGTAGACCACCTTGTTGTTCATCGTGCCGCCATATTGCGGGTGCGGATGCAACACCAAGGCGATGGGCGCGTTGACCTTATCGGCCTGATAATAGCGTGCCTCGATCCGACCCTCCGGACCGCTGATCATTACCTCTGCCATGACTGACCCACAGACTGACCCACAGACTGACCCACAGACTGACCC
>JAUVWK010000334.1 GCA_030604165.1 Alphaproteobacteria bacterium
ACCTTGGTGATGCTGAGGTCCGGGTCGAGCCGCCACAGCCCGCACATCTTGAGCTCTTCCCTGTCGTCCATGCCACCGGCGAAAAAGCGGCCGCGGCGGTCCACCTTGCCGTCATTGAGGCGCGAGCGGGGCTGATCGGCGTCGATGTGCTCGATCAGTTCGAGCTTGCCGCCGTCGAAATCGAAAAAATAGAAACCGTCGTCGAGCGCCATCACGGCGCCGCCGCCTTTCCTCAGTGCGATGGCGCCGATGTCTTGCTCCAGGGTCCAGTTCTCGACCTTGCCGCTTTTGGGGTCGAGGCGCCACACGGCCGGCTTGCCGACCCTGGGGCCGGTGCCGTCGACCCAGTAAAGCCGCCCTTCCTCGACGTCCCACACGGGGCTTTCGCCGAGGTGGTTGCCGCATTCGACCAGACATTCGATTTTCACTGGCATGGCACTCTCGTTGTCGGTTTGCGCGCCGGCACAAATGGGACTGTTTCGCGGCGCTGCTTATCGATCTTGCTGCGGCAAGGAGAATGCCGCCGGGGATCGGCGCTGGCAAGCGGATCGACACCCGCCGGCCCCGAACGCGGGCACAACGCAGGCATTGTGTCGGTGCGGTGGATAAGGCTATGAAAGAGCCTGCGCCACGGCGGGAGGCGAGACAGTAACGAGCGCCACGCATGAGGGGCACGATCCGCGCGGCACTTGCGGAAAGAAACGACGCTTAAGGGAGACGCACCATGTCGAAGGTCATCATCACCTGCGCGGTCACAGGCTCGATCCACACCCCGAGCATGTCGCCGTACCTGCCGCTCACGCCGGACGAGATCGCCAAGGAGGCCGTGGCCGCGGCGGAAGCGGGCGCCTCGATCCTGCATCTACACGCGCGCAACCCCGAGGACGGCCGCCCGACACCGGATCCGGACGTCTTCATGCAGTTCTTGCCCCGTATCAAGCAACAAAGCGATGCCGTGGTGAACATCACCACCGGCGGGGGCCTGGGCATGACCCTGGACGAGCGCCTGGCGGCGCCGATCAAGGCCAGCCCCGAGATGTGCTCGCTCAACATGGGCTCCATGAACTTCGGCATCTACCCGATGCTCAACCGTTACAAGGAGTTCAAATACGACTGGGAGCGGGCCCATCTCGAAGGCAGCCGGGATTTTATTTTCCGCAACACCTTTGTCGATATCGAGCGCCTTCTCAAGACGCTAGGGGAAGGTCACGGCACGCGCTTCGAGTTCGAGTGTTACGATATCGGCCATCTCTACAACCTGGCGCATTTCCTCGACCGCGGCTTGGTCAAGCCGCCGCTTTTCGTGCAAAGCATCTTCGGCATTCTCGGCGGCATCGGCGCCGACCCCGACAATCTCGCTCACGCGCGGCGCATCGCCGACAAGCTGTTCGGCGACGCCTACTGCTGGTCGATCCTGGCGGCCGGGCGCTTTCAGCTCCCCTTCGTCACCATGGGCGCCATCATGGGCGGCAATGTCCGGGTCGGCTTGGAGGATAATCTTTTCTTGGGCAAAGGAGAGCTCGCCAGGAGCAACGCCGAGCAGGTTACGCGGATCCGCAACATTCTCGAGGGCCTGTCGCTCGAGATCGCCTCGCCGAGCGAGGCGCGCGAGATGCTCGACCTCAAGGGCGGCGACCAGGTGGCCTTCTGAGCCGGCTCGCGTAAGCCGGTTTTGGCAGAGTACGGCCCCGATCCAGGAAGGAATTTGGCGATGACACAGCAATTGAGCGAGGCCGACCTCGCGGCGCTCGCGAATTACGACACGCCGACGGTCTGCAACGCACTGGAACGGGTGGCGCCCGAGCGCCGCGGCTACGGCTACACCAGGGCGCATCTGCACTGCGCACGGCCCGCGCAACCGCCGATCGTCGGCTATGCCCGCACCGCGTTGTACCGCACCATGCGGCCCAGCGCCTTGGACGCCGAGGCGCAAAGCGAACAAGATTTCGCCTATTTCGATTATGTCTCGGCTGGCCCCCGGCCGGGCGTCGTGGTGTTTCAGGACGTCGATGCGCCGGGCCACGGGACCGCGGCCGTCTTCGGCGAAGTGATGAGCTACATGCACAAGGCGATGGGCTGTATCGGCCTGGTGACCGATGGCGCGGTGCGCGACATGGAGGCGTTCGTCGAGGGCTTTCAAGCGCTCTCGGGCGGTGTCGCCCCATCCCACGGCTACTATCACATCCCGGCCTTCGGCTGCGAAGTCAACGTCGCCGGCATGATGGTGCAGTCGGGCGACCTAATTCACGCCGATCTGCACGGCGCCGTGATCATCCCGCCCGAACACGCGCAAGCCGTGGTGGAAGCCTCGGCGGCGCTCTTGCAACGCGAAAAGGTGATTATCGACGCCTGCAAGAAGCCCGACTTCACGGTGGCGGACCTCAAGACGGCCTGGCGCGGGCTGCATGCAAAGAGCTGAGCCGAGCCGGCCGCGCGCGGCGCCGGCATGAAAATCCTGGTGCTGCAAAGCCACCGCGGCTCCGGCCCGGCCTATCTCGAGGAATCGGCCGCCGCGCATGGCGCCGAGTTGATCGTTTGCATGCCCAATCTCGAGGCCGAGCACAGCTTGCCGGACGACGACGGCGGCTATGACGGCTTCATGCTGATGGGCGGCGAGATGAACGCCGGCGACGTCGCCGAGCATCCCTGGCTGGAACAGGCGGCGGAGCTGGTGCGCCGCTTCACCGCCAACGACAAGCCGGTGCTCGGCATCTGCCTCGGCTCTCAGATCGTGGCGCGGGCCTTCGGCGCGCGCGTCTACGACTGCCCGGACTCCGAGGTCGGTTACTATCAATTGCGTTTGACCGCGGCCGCCGCCGGCGACGCCTTGCTCGGCAACGGCATCCCGAACCCGGTGCACTTGGCCGAATTCCACAAACAAACCTTCGACCTGCTCGACGGCGCGACCTTGCTGATGACCGGCAATGGCTGCCGCCATCAGGCCTTCCGCATCGGCGCCGCCAGCTACTCGTTTCAACCTCATTTCGAGGTCACCCCGGCGCAGGTCACCAAGTGGGTCGCGGCGATGCCGGATTGGGTGGCGCGCGCCGCGCCCGATCTGCCGGCGCAACTACCCGACTTGCTCGCCCGCCACGACGCCACCGGCCACGCCTTCAGCAACGCAGTCGGCGGCGCCTGGTTCGAACTGGCCGCGCGACGCGCCCGCCGTGGCGCTTGATGGGTTGGCGCGCGCTTTCCATACCTCCTGAGACCCGATAACGTATTGGTGGGGTTTGTTGGTTGGCGCCCGCCGCGCCTGGCGCGGCGGACCGTCTGGTGTGGGAGGATGCGATGATCGTTCAGTCGCTCGCGAACGGGCAGGAAGACGGCCCGCGTTTCGTCGTCAAGCTGGCCGAGCATTTGGAACTGGCCGGCCAATTGGGCGAGAATTTCGGCAATAGCGAGTTCGCAGCCCCCGAGCCGCGCGATGAATTCCTCTACGTCGTGCGCTGGCACGACAAGGGCTGGCAAGACCTCGACGACAACCCGCCGCTCGACCCCAAGACGGGGCTACCCTACAACCTCGTGGCGACGCCGCTGCCCGTGATCCTGCTCACCAGCGCCCGCTCGCCCGAGCACAACGAGGCGCACCATCCCTATTGCGGCCTGCTCGACAGCATGCACATCTGGGGGCTCTATAACGGGCGCTACGGCCTTTCCGACAAGGTGCTGATTGACCTGATACCCGACGAGCACCGGCTGGCCGCGGAAACCATGTTGAACACGGAGTATCAACGTCAGCAGCGGCTCGCGGCGGTCCTTGCGGCCGATGCTGAGAGCGCGCCCTGGGTGGAGCAGGAGCGATTGTTCACCAACTATAAGGTGCTCCAGTTCTTCGACACGCTGGCGCTTTATTTCAACTGCACCCATGCTGGCGGCCGCGCGCCCGAGAGCTTTCAGAACGTGCCCAGGGATGTCGGCGACGACGTGGAAATCAGCCTCCGGCCGGCGGGCGACGACACCTATGCGCTATCGCCCTATCCGTTTCGCGAGGACGGGC
>JAUVWK010000310.1 GCA_030604165.1 Alphaproteobacteria bacterium
AGCTGGTTGCGGGGGCCCGCAACCGCCTTTATTTGCTCCTCTTCGCCCGCGGGCTCCCCGGCCCAGCTAACTATGTCGAAGCCAAGTTCGGCCAAGCTTTGGATGCGTCCGGATTCAAGTAGCCAGCCGACATTCGCGTCCGAATGTCCGCTCTTAGTCCGTTTCGTCCGCTTCTGACCCGGGAGCAGACTCCAAGCGATGGTCTTGCTTGGTCCGCAGTTGACCCGAAGCAGTCATTGGCCCCGTCGTATGAGATCAAACACTAGTGCTTGACCATCCTGCGTCGAAATAGACGGGAAGTAGAAGCGCAAGCCTTGGAAACCTGGGCTTTTCACCTGGGGCAGGCAGCGTAATTCACCCTCGGCGAGGGAGAAATCGACATTGTCCACCGCCACCACGCCGCCGAAGCGCATGGTGAGAGCGCGCGTCTCCAGAATGGGCGGGCTCGTATCAGTCATTGTTGGCGCTCTCCCGGGCGTGGGCTACGGTCACTAGATCCTCCGGTGGCCGCGCCCAGGGCAGATAGCGCAGCGCCAGGAAACGCGCAGTTGGCAGGAGCCCCTGCGGCACCGCGAGTACGAAGATCAGCAGGATGGCACCGAGTACGAGATTGACGTCGACGGTGCGCTGGGTGCCGAGCTCGATGCTGAGATAGCCCAGCCCGATGGCTCCAAGCACGGGGCCGATCAGCGTGCCCCGACCGCCGACCACGACCCAGATGATAATCTGCGCGCTCAAGGCCAGCTCGAACACGGTCGGGCTGATATAGGCGTTCCAGTTGGCGAACAGAATACCGCTGACTCCCGCGATGCCGCCGCCGATGCCGAATGTCACCATCTTATAGAGCCGGATGTCGTAGCCAAGCATCTCGGCGCGACTCTCGTTCTCGCGGATGGCCACGACGACCCGGCCGAAGCGGCTCGCCAGCAGCGCGCGCAGTCCGAAATAGATCAGCAGCAGCGCCGCGCCGGTAATCACGAAATTATCCTCGGGAAACGCCATCCGCTCCGGGTAACCCGGCAGGTTGATCGGCGGAATCGAGGGCATGCCGTTGAAGCCGCCGAGATGAGCGCGGCCGATGGAATATTCATAGCCCGCCGTGTGGCCCATGAAGGTGTAAAAGATGAGCGTGACGGTGAGCGTCATGACGGCCAGATAGATCGTGCTGATGCGCCCATAGAACATGAAATAGCCGAGCAGGAAGGCGAACGCGACGGGCACCAGCATGCCGGCGATGAGCGGCAGCGTGCTTTCGCTCATGTTGAAGGCAACCACCGCGTAGGTGTAGCCGCCGAGCCCGAAGAAGGCGGTCTGGCCGAAGCTGAAGATGCCGCCTTGGCCCCAGACGAAGCCGAGACTGAGCGCCAGGATGCCGAAGGCGAGATAGAGCGTGAGCTGCAGCAGGACGAAGATGTCGACAACCAGCGGCAGCACCAACAGGCAGGTGACGCCGATCACCGCGACGCTGAGCAAACCGCCGAGATTCCAGCTCAGCTTCACAGCCCCCTCCGGAAAAAGCGGCCCGTGATGCCTTGCGGCAGTGCGCGCAGCAGGATCAGCGCGGCCACAAACAGCGCGACAGTGCCGATCACCGGCGTGGTCAGGATAGTGGTTACCTGGTTGACCGTGCCGAACAGCACCGCGGCGCTCGACGTGCCGGTGACAATCACTTGGCCGCCGCCGATCACGGTGATGAAGGCCTTGGCGAT
Organism: Alphaproteobacteria bacterium; assembly: GCA_030604165.1. Lineage (GTDB taxonomy): Bacteria > Pseudomonadota > Alphaproteobacteria > UBA828 > UBA828 > JAUVWK01. The sequence continues at coordinate 1,710 of JAUVWK010000310.1, forward strand.
ATAAGTCGCGCCCATGGTGGGCAGGAGCCCGCTGACCGGCGCCAACACCGCGCCCGCGAAGCCGGTGAGCGCCGCGCCGAGGCCGAAGGTGATGGTGTAGACCCGTTGCGGGCTGATGCCGAGCGCCGAGGCCATGTCGGCATTCTGCATCGTGCCGCGGGCGATCAGCCCGAGCCGGGTGTGGCGCAGCACCAGATAGATGCCGAGCATCGACACAACCGCGAAGGCGATGATCAGCAGCCGATAGACGCTCTCGGAATAATCCCCCATGGAGAAGGTGCCGACCGGCGCCGTTATGCTCTGCGTCGCGTTGCCGAAGATGGTCGTCATCACGCCGATGAACAGCAGGCTCAGCGCCCAGGTGGCGAGCAGCGTGTCCATCATACGGCCGTAGAGAAAGCGGATGACCAGCCGCTCGACGATCACGCCGACGATGCCCACGAAGATCGGCGCGATGATGAACATGGAGATCCAGATGTTGACGCCGGCCTTGGTGGCGACCACCGCCGCATAGGCGCCGAGCATCAGAAACTCGCCATGCGCCAGGTTGATCACCCGCATCATGCCAAAAATAATCGCCAACCCGGAGCTGACCAGCGCCAGGATGGCGATCATGTAGAAAATTTGGACGGCAACGCTGCCGACAATGTCCATGGCCGGTTCGCGGCGCGAATTTGGTGGGGATTAGTCGACTTCGATCCGGTACATCTTGGCTTGGTCTGGGTTTGCTACTAAGTCGCACACCATGGCTGTGTCGTCAGGCGTGCGGTCCTTCTCCACCTTGACGATGTCGAACTTGCCGCCGCGCAGCTCGGCGATCGTCGCGCTCATGATGGTGTGATGGGTGGGAGGATCTATCGTTACCTTGCCGCCGGGGCCGTTGACGCTGATCCCGGTTTCGAGCGCCTCGATGACGGGCATCCGATCCACCGTCCCGGCTTGCTCGACCCCCTTCTTGTAGAGGTTGACAGAGTTGTAGGTGCACACGGCAAGCGTGCCGATCTCGTTGTAGTCGCCGCCGAACTTGGCGGTCCAATTCTTTTGGAACGCCTTGTTCTCCGGCGAATCGATGCTCGCAAAGTAGTGATAGCAGCACATGATGCCTTCGGATTCCTCGGGCGGGACGAAGGCGTTTTCCCACGGCCCATAGACCGTCGAGGCCAGCGGAATCTTGTCGAGCATGCCGGCGGCCGGCCATTGCCGGTAGAAATTGATGTGGTTGCCGCCGACCAGGGCCGAGACGATCAGATCGGGCTTGGCCGACTGAATCTTGGCGATGGTCGAGGCGAAATCGCCTATATCGAGCGGGAAGAACTCCTCGGCGATCACGTCGCCGCCGAAGTCGCGGGCATATTTCTTGATCCAGTCCGCTGTGATCTGGCCGTAGATGTAGTCCGCCGCGATGGTGTAGATCTTCTTGGCGCCATGCTTTTCCATGGCGTATTTCAGCAGCGGACCGTTTATCTGCGCCGGGGTTTCGGCGTTGGTGAACTCGGTCCAGTCGCACACACCGCCTTCGTAGAAGGTGCTGTAGAAATAGAGCTTGCGGAAGCGGTCGAAGATCGGCCGGATGGTCTCGCGCGAGGCGCTGGTGATGCCGCCGAAGATGACGTCGACCTTGTCCTGGACGGCGAGGCGCTGCGCATACTGGGCATAGTTCTGCATGGTCGATTGGGCGTCATACTCGACCAACTCGACCTGCTGTCCGAGAATCCCGCCGTTGGCATTGATCTCCTCCACCGCAAACAACAGCCCGTCCGCCATCTCGTTGCCGTAGATGCCGATTGCGCCGGTGCGGTCATGCAGGCCGCCCACCCTGATGGTGGCGGCCTTGGCCGGGCGCGTGATGATGGCCGGTGCCGCAACGAGCGTCGCGCCGGTCGCGCCGGCGATCCTGATGAACTTTCTGCGACTGAGTGATGTCATGACGTCCTCCCAATACCTTCGGGACACCGCCGCGTTGGCCGCGACACGATTGCACCCTCATAACGATGCGCCCGAGGTCGGATAATTGTCAAGCGCAGCGCAGGTCCGCCAGGGCGTGGACGCACATCGCGCCACCGGTGCGAACATTCACCTGCCGCATATCATGATCCCGCTGGTCGAGGCAGCCCGCAACCTGGGTCGACCGGAGGATGGGCTCGAAGTCCTGGCCGAGGCGCTGGCTCTCGTAGAGGATACGGGCGAACGGTATATGGAGGCGGAACTCCACCGCCTCCGGGGCAAACTGCTGCTTGAGTTCGCGCCCGACGATCACGGGCCGGCCGAGGCCGCTTATCGACAGGCAATTGCCGTCGCGCGCTCTCGGGGAGGCAAGTCGCTCGAACTCCGGGCGGCAATGTCTCTGACCCGCCTGCGCCGCTCGCAGGACAGGACGGCAGAGGCCCGTGACTTCCTCGCACCCGTCTATGGATGGTTCACCGAAGGCTTCGACACCGCCGACCTGAAAGAGGCGAAGGCGCTGTTGGACGAACTCTCTTGAGTCCGCTTATGGCTAATCGCGTCGGTTTTGGAGGAGCTGAGATACAGCCGCTTTGCCCCTAGCAGCAGACGTATGGGCTGGGAAGGTCCGTTTTCCCCCCGAAAGCTGCCGGAATCTTG
>JAUVWK010000013.1 GCA_030604165.1 Alphaproteobacteria bacterium
CCCATACCGGCGGCAAATATCACCGCCCGCATAGGAATATGAGCCAAAAGGCCGCGTTCATAAGGGCTCGGTCTTAACCCGGTGCGGCGCCCACCGCAACCGGCCCAGCCTTTTACCGCCGGGGCGGCTACGATACTATCCGCCGCCAGGCGCCCGTCGCGGCAAGAGCCGGATCCTTCATGACGCAAACCGAACCCAACAAGGATGGCGACCGGGCCGGCACCGGGGCGACCGACAAGCCCCGTGGCGGCCATTGGGATCAGCGGCTGGCCCGCCTTCTGGTCAAGCCGCTGGTGCACACGCCGGTCACTCCCAATCATTTGACGACCCTGCGTCTGCTGCTCGGGCTCGCGGCGTGCGCGCTCTTCGCCGTGGGCGACACGCCATGGATCTATTGGGGCGGCGGGTTGTTCGCGCTCTCCAGCTTCGCCGATCACATGGATGGCGAACTGGCGCGTCTCAGCGGCCGCAGCAGTCGCGCCGGCCACCTTTACGACCTCGCCTCCGACGCCGTGGTCCATGTGCTGCTGTTCCTCTGCATCGGCATCGGCCTGCGCGATAGCTGGCTCGGCTCGTGGGCCCTGCCCATGGGCGCCATTGCCGGCGTGGCGGTGAGCGGCCTGTTCGCCCTGTTTCAAACGCTGGAAGGGCGGATGGGCAAAAAGCAGGCCGGTTTGCCGCGTCTCGGCGGCTTCGACGTCGAGGACGTGATGTACCTGATCGGACCCGCCACATGGGCGGGTGGGTTGATTCCGATTCTGCTCTTGGCAACCGTCGGCGCCCCCGCCTTCGGGATCTGGGCCGTGCTACGGTACCGCCGGGAGCTGTTTCGCTGGCGGCGATAAGGAGAGCGGCTAAGTGACCACCTTGATCACGGGCGCCACGGGATTCGTCGGCTCGGCCGTGGTCCGGCGGCTCCTGGCCGAAGGCCACGCGGTGCGCGCCCTGGTGCGCCCGCAGAGCGACCAGAGCAACATCGCGGCGCTGGACCTCGAGCGGGTGACGGGCGACCTCACCGACCACGCCTCGCTGCGGGCCGCGGTCAAGGGCTGCGAGGCGCTCTTTCACGTGGCCGCGGATTACCGGATATGGGTGCCGCGTCCGCGGGAAATCTACGCCGCCAACGTGGAGGGAACCCGCAACTTGATGCTGGCGGCGGCCGAGGCCGGCGTGCGGCGTATCGTTTATACGAGCAGCGTCGCCACTCTCGGGCTTGGCGCCGACGGCAGCTCGGCAACCGAGGACACGGCAGTCTCGGAAGCCAACATGATCGGGCATTACAAGCGCTCCAAATACCGCGCGGAGCGGGCGGTCTGCGAACTCGTGGAGCGCGACCAATTACCCGCCGTCATCGTCAATCCCTCGGCGCCGATCGGGCCCCGCGACATCAAACCGACGCCGACCGGGCGAATTGTCGTCGATTTCGTCAACGGCCGCATGCCCGCCTACGTCGACACCGGGCTCAATCTGGTCCATGTCGACGATTGCGCCGATGGTCATCTGCTGGCATTTCAGCGGGGGCGAGTGGGCGAACGCTACATATTGGGCGGCGAGAACCTGACCTTGCGCGATATTCTCGCCCTCATCGCGCGGCTAACGGGCCTGGCGCCACCACGCATCCGCCTGCCGCATGGCGCCATCATGCCAATCGCCTATTTGGCCGAAGGCTGGGCGCGGGTAAGCGGAACGGAACCCCGGGTCACGGTCGACAGCGTGCGCATGGCGCGCAAGCAAATGTTTTTCTCGTCGGCCAAGGCCCAGCAGGAACTCGGTTTTCGCGCCCGCCCAGCGGAACAGGCCTTGCGCGACGCCATCGAATGGTTCCGCGGCCACGGCTATTTTCGGCGCGCCGGCTTGGCCGCCTGATCGCCGCGCCAACGCCTGCGGCGGAGCACAAAACCGCGGCGCTTTCAAGGTTGAAATCTCGGCACCGGACCATGACTATCGGCGTCTGAGCCGTGCCGTGGCATAGTGGCGGCCGGCGCGGCGCCGGTTAGGCAAAGAAAAAATAGGGCACGCTATTCCGTTTGCGCCCGACGACGGGGGATTTCATGCTGAAAGGGGTGGTGCGTGCGGCCATTGGCGCTGCGTTTGCGCTTTGCCTGTATGTCGCCGGTGCCGCGAGCGCCGACGACAGCCCGTCCTGGATAGACGAAATCGTCTTTGGCGTCGGCCGACACGATGTCGGCGTCTTCGGCCGCCAGAAGGAAGATGGCTTCGACACGAACGCCGAGATCCGCTTCCCACCGTTTACCGGCGATTTCTGGACCTTCATCCTGTCGCCGAGGCCCCATATCGGGCTGCACCTGAACACGGCGGGAGACACGAGCCAACTCTTCGGCGGCTTCACCTGGATGTTCGAGTTGGGCTGGAACGTCTTCGCCGGCGGCAGCGCGGGCCTCGCCGTCCACAACGGCGAGCGCAGCACCACCCGCCTGGACCGCAAGGAGCTGGGGCTGCCGGTCCTTTTTCGCGAATCCGTGGAGCTTGGATATCGGTTGACGGAGCGCCACGCCGTCTCGGTCATGCTGGACCATATTTCGAATAGCAACATCCACGAGAATAATGAGGGTTTGGATACATTTGGCCTTCGTTACGCCATGGGTTTATAGAGTTTTCAATGGCTTACATGAGTATACGTTGCGCTGCGCGGCTCTCGATTGCGTTGCATCGCGTAGCATGCTGTAGTCAGATGGCCCAACCGGGGGGAATCGCGATTCGCGCAAGCGCAGGCGAAATAGCGAGGGGAGGACTGTGATCGATGCCAGAGACACCGCTACTGGATCGGATTGAGAATCTGTCGGACCTGCGGGCCTTGCCGGTCAAGGCCTTGCGCGAGTTCGCGAATGAGCTGCGGGCCGAGACGATTGACGCGGTGTCGCACACGGGCGGGCATCTCGGTGCGGGTCTGGGTGTTGTCGAGCTGACGGTTGCGCTTCACTACGTATTCGACACGCCGAACGACCGGCTGATCTGGGACGTTGGCCATCAGGCCTATCCCCACAAGATCCTGACGGGGCGGCGCGACCAAATCCGGACGCTGCGCCAGCCCGGCGGTCTATACGGTTTCACCAAGCGCACGGAGAGCGAATACGACCCGTTCGGGACAGCGCATTCCTCGACCTCGATTTCGGCCGGTTTGGGGATGGCCGTCGCGCGCGATCTGGCGGGCGAGACCCGCGACGTCATCGCGGTGATTGGCGACGGCGCCATGTCGGCGGGCATGGCCTACGAGGCGATGAACAACGCGGGCTCGATGGATCGGCGCCTGATCGTGATCCTAAACGATAACAAGATGTCGATTGCACCGGCGGTAGGAGCCCTCAACGCGTATTTGTCGCGTCTGCTGTCGAGTCACTCCTACCGAAGCTTGCGCGAGCTCGCCAAACAGTTCGCGGGCAAACTGCCGAAGCCGATGGGGGAAGCGGCCAAGCGGGCGGAGGAATATGCGCGCGGCATGGCAACCGGCGGCACGCTGTTCGAGGAGCTCGGGTTTTTCTATATCGGGCCGATCGACGGCCACAATCTGGAACACCTGATCCCGGTTTTGAAGAACGTGCGCGGCGCCGACACGCCGGGCCCCGTGCTCATCCATGTCGTGACGCAAAAGGGCAAGGGCTACGAGCCCGCCGAGACCTCCGCGGACAAATATCACGGTGTCTCGAAGTTCGATGTGGTCACGGGGAAGCAGAAGAAGGGGGCGTCGAAGGCGCCGAGCTACACCAGCGTGTTCGCCAAGGCACTGATAGCGGAAGCGGAAAAGGACGACAAGATCGTCGCCATCACGGCGGCAATGCCGGCCGGGACGGGGCTCGACAAGTTCGCCGAAGCCTATCCGGAGCGATTGTTCGACGTCGGCATTGCGGAGCAGCACGCGGTGACCTTTGCGGCAGGTCTGGCGGCGGAGGGGATGAAGCCGTTCGCGGCGATCTATTCGACCTTTCTGCAGCGGGCCTATGACCAGGTCGTGCACGATGTCGCGATCCAACGCCTGCCGGTTCGCTTTGCCATCGATCGGGCCGGGCTGGTCGGCGCGGATGGCCCGACCCATGCGGGCTCATACGACTTGACCTATCTCTGCACCTTGCCCGACTTCGTGGTGATGGCGGCAGCGGACGAAGCGGAGCTCGTCCACATGGTGCACACGGCGGCGGCGATGGACGACCGGCCGAGCGCGTTTCGCTATCCGCGCGGCGAGGGAACCGGCGTCGCGCTGCCGGACGAGCCGCAAATCTTGGCGCTCGGCAAGGGCCGAATCGTGCGAGAGGGCACGGCGATCGCGATCCTGTCGCTGGGCGCCCGCCTGCAAGAGGCCTTGGCGGCGGCCGACGAACTGGCGGCGCGAGGCCTGTCGACGACGGTGGCGGATGCACGCTTCGCCAAACCCCTGGACGAGGAGCTGGTGCGTCGCCTGGCGCGGGAGCACGAGGTCTTGATCACGATCGAGGAAGGCGCCATTGGGGGCTTCGGTTCGCACGTGCTGCATTATCTGGCGCGGGCTGGCCTGTTGGACGCCGGCCTCAAGGTGCGCCCGATGGTGCTGCCGGACTACTTCGTGCCCCACGGCACGCCCGACGGCATGTATCGAGAGGCGGGGCTGATGGCGGACGACATCGTCAACACGGCACTTGCGGTGCTGGGTTCCAATTCCGCCACCGCCGCCTGGCGCGCCTAACACCAAGGCCCGCCATGGCGGAACAGGCGCAGTCTGCGAAGTTATTGCCCGACGAACGGACAGACCGCGAACCGGTTAGCCTGTCCGAGCCCCTGGCCCCGCTCGACTCCCTTATCGCCGAGGCGCGGGACGGCCTCGCTGCATTGCAACAGCCGGACGGCCATTGGGTCTTCGAGCTCGAGGCGGACGCGACGATTCCGTCCGAGTATATCCTGCTCAACCATTTCTTGGACGAGCGCGACCCGGAGGTCGAAGCGCGGCTAGCCAACTATATCCGCGGCCGTCAAGAGGCCCACGGCGGCTGGCCGCTGTTCCGGGGCGGCGAGCTCAATGTCAGCTGCACGGTCAAGGCCTATTACGCGCTCAAACTGGCCGGGGACGCGCCGGACGCTCCGCACATGGCGCGGGCACGCGAGGCGGTGCTCGCCCATGGCGGCGCGGCGCGCTGCAACGTGTTTACGCGCATCACACTGGCGCTGTTCGGCCAAGTGCCGTGGCGGGCCGTGCCGACCATGCCGATCGAGATCATGTACTTGCCGCGTTGGTTTCCGTTTCACCTCACCAAGGTGTCGTATTGGTCCCGCACCACCATTGTTCCGCTCCTGATATTGATGGCCTTGCGGCCGCGCGCACGTAATCCGCGGGACGTCGATATCCGGGAGCTGTTCGCCGTGCCGCCCGAAGACGAGCGTCAGTACTTCCAAGCCCGGAGCAAACGAGGCCGGGTATTTTTGTGGATCGACCGCTGCCTCAGGCTGTACGACGCTGTCCGGCCCAAGGCGGTGCAACGCCGCGCCATCGACGTGGCGCTCGCCTGGTGCGTGGCGCGCTTGAACGGGGAGGACGGCTTGGGCGGAATTTTTCCGCCGATGGCCAATATCCTGATGGCGCTCGATCGGCTGGGCTACACGCGCGATGACTCGACACGCCAGACGGTGCGCCGCGCGCTCGATCTGTTGCTGACGGAACCGGATGGCGATCACCAATATTGTCAGCCCTGCGTCTCCCCCATCTGGGACACCTCCCTGGCGGCGCACGCCATGTTGGAGGCGGGTGAGGCTGCCGGCGGCGACGGCATGGCGCGCGCCATGGCGTGGTTCGAGAAGCGCCAAATTCTCGACATTAAAGGCGATTGGGCCGAGACCCGACCCGGCTTGTCGCCGGGCGGCTGGGCCTTCCAATATTGGAACGATTATTATCCGGACGTGGACGATACGGCGGTCGTCGCCATGGCGCTGCATCGCGCCGATCCGGTAAAACACGCGACCGCGATCAGGCGCGCCGAGACATGGATCCTCGGCATGCAGAGCCGAAACGGCGGCTGGGGTGCGTTCGACGCGGACAACGCGCACTATCACCTGAATCATATCCCGTTCGCGGATCACGGCGCCTTGCTCGATCCGCCGACCGCCGACGTGAGCGCGCGCTGCCTGGGCTTCCTATGCCAAATCGGCCACGCGCCCGAGCATCCTGCCGTGGCCGCCGGCCTCGCCTACCTGCGCGCCGAGCAGGAGGAAAACGGCTCGTGGTTCGGCCGTTGGGGCACCAATTACATCTATGGCACCTGGTCGGCGCTTTGCGCCTTCAACATCGCTGGCCAGGAGACCGACGCGGCCCTTATGCGCAAGGCGGTCACTTGGCTTGAATCGAAGCAGCACGCGGACGGCGGCTGGGGCGAAAGCGGCGACAGCTATTACCCGGAGCGCATCGACGCGGCCTTCGAGAAGGCCAGCACGCCGTCGCAAACGGCTTGGGCCGTGCTCGGCTTGATGGCCGCGGGCGAGGTCGACAGCGCCGCCGTGGCGCGCGGCATCGCCTATCTGAGCCAAGCGCCGCACGACGGCGCCCAATGGCAAGAGGTGGCGTACAACGCGGTGGGCTTTCCGCGGGTCTTTTTTCTGCGCTACCACGGTTACAGCGCCTACTTCCCGCTCTGGGCGCTGGCGCGCTACCGCTCGCTGAAGCAAGGCAACCAACAGCGGCCCGCCTACGGCATTTAACGGCCCGCTGGGACCCGCCCGTGTCAACCCCAGAACCTCGGCATGAAACCGGCCCTATCGGCGTCGTCGCCGGGCTTTCGGCGGAGCGGCGCTGTCTCGCCACCGCCGACCGCGCGGGGCTTTTCCAGGTTCGGCTCTCGGGCGCCGATGCTGAGCGCGCCGCCGGCGCGGCCCGAACCTTGGCCGAGCAGGGCGCACGCTTGTTGTTGAGTTTCGGGCTGGCCGGCGGCCTCGATCCCCGTTTCGGCCCCGGCACCGTGATCGTGGCGGATCGGGTTTACGCCTGGCGCGCACCCTTTGTGCCCGCCCACGACAACGCGGGACAGCGAAAATTGAGCGACCTATTCTCGCTGCGCCGGCCCAAGCCGCTCGGTGCCGACGAGCTGGGCGAGCCGTCGGTCTCGGCCGAGGCCGAATACGAAACCGACGCCAGATTGCGACAAGGGCTGCTGGAGCACGCCGGCCGCCGCGCCGTGACGGCGCCCGTGGTCGGCGTTGAACGGCCGGTGATGAGCGTTGCGGAGAAGCAGGGGTTGTTCGTCCAAACCCGCGCCGCCGCCGCCGACATGGAAAGCCACATGGTCGCAGCCGTGGCGCGCGAGGCCGCGATTCCGTTCGCCGTGTTGCGCGTGGTGGCGGATCCCTCCAACCGCACCGTGCCCCGCGCGGCGCTGGCCGGCGTTCGGCCCGACGGCAGCACGGCGCCGCTCGCCGTCCTGGGCGCGTTGTCGATGCGGCCCTGGGAGGTCGTCGATCTGCTGTCGCTTGCCGCCGATACCTGGATCGCGCTCGGCGCGCTACGCCGCGTGGCTCGCCGCGGCGCCCCCTTTCTTCTTGGCGTCCTTTGAGGCGGTTTCCGCCGCGCGTACCTGGTCCAGCTTCTCCTGGACGTGCGCCTCGAACATATATTCCGCCGGCCGCGCCTCGGCGAGCGCGATTTCGGGCGCCATGGGGCCTGCCGTCCGCACGCCCCTGAGGCGGACCGTCAAGCCCTTCCAGGGGCGCGAAATCGTGTCGTCCACGGCGGTCGCTTCGTAACCACAGTGCACCATGCAATCGGCGCATTTCTCGTAGCGGCCCGTGCCATACGACTCCCAGTCGGTCTCTTCCATGAGCTGCGCGAAGGTGGGCACGAAACCCTCGCCAAGCAAATAGCAGGGCCGTTGCCAGCCGAACAGGTTGCGTGTCGGGTTGCCCCAAGGCGTGCATTCATAGCGCTGGTTGCCGGCGAGAAAATCCAGGAACAGCGACGACTGGCTAAAGCGCCACTTCTTGCCGGCACCCAACCTAAAGACGGCGCGAAATAGCTCCTTGGTCTGCCGCCGGTTCAAGAAATGCTCCTGATCCGGGGCGCGCTCGTACGAGTAGCCGGGCGAGACGGTTATGGCGTCGACACCCAATTCCTCTGTCGCATGGTCGAAAAACGCGGCGATCGACGCGGCCTCGTGACTGGCGAAGATGGTCGCGTTGACGTTGACCCGAAAACCCTTGGCCTTGGCCAGCTTGATCGCCTCGGTGGCGCGCCCGAAGACGCCTTCTCGATCGACCGCCTTGTCATGCTCGGCCTCGAGCCCATCGAGATGGACCGAGAGCGTGAGATACGGGGTGGGTTCGAACAAATGCAGCTTTTTCTTGAGCAAAAGGCCGTTGGTGCAGAGATAGACGAACTTCTTGCGCGCGATGATGCCGTCGACGATCTCCTTGATCTCGGGATGGATCAGCGGCTCGCCGCCCGGTATGGACACCATCGGCGCGCCGCATTCATCGACCGCGGCCAGGCAATCGGCCACACTCATGCGCTGATTCAGAATCTCGCTCGGATAATCGATCTTGCCGCACCCCGGGCAGGCCAGATTGCAGCGGAACAGCGGCTCCAACATGAGCACGAGCGGATAGCGCTTCACGCCGGCCACGCGTTTGCCGATCACGTAGGCGCCGACGCGGATTTTTTGGATCAGGGGAACCGACATATCCTTACGCCGCCGTTCTTGGCCGCACGCGACGCCTTACAATTCCGCGAACTGTCTCATGTCCGGCGTAACCGGATCCTCGCCGGCATCCGCCAGCACCGTGGGCAGCTTGAAGCGGACCCGCTCGGTGATGCCGTCCTGGATGCGCAGCTCCACGTCCTTGTAATCGCGCAACTTGGCCACCAGCTCCCGCACGAGTTGTTCCGGCGAGGAGGCGCCGGCCGTGATGCCGACGCGTTCGACATCTTCGAACCAGGCGGGGTCGACGTCGCCAGTGTCCTCGATCAGATAGGTCGGCACGCCTTTTTCCTCGCCGATCTCGCGCAAGCGGTTGGAGTTCGAACTGTTGAGCGCGCCCACCACGAGGATCAACTGAACCTCCTTGGCGAGCTCACGCACCGCCGCCTGGCGGTTTTGCGTGGCGTAGCAGATATCCTTGACGTCGGGGCCCAGGATGCTCGGAAAGCGCTCTTCCAACGCCTCGATAACGTCGCGGGTATCGTCCACGCTCAATGTGGTCTGGGTAACGTAGGACGCCTTGTGAGGATCGGCCACATCGACATTTTTGACGTCCTCGGGCTTGGCCACGATGTGAATGCCCTTTTTTACACGCCCGCTCGTGCCCTCGACCTCGGGATGGCCCTTGTGGCCGATGAGGATGACCTCGCGGCCCTCCCGCTCGTAACGCTGGGCCTCGATGTGCACCTTGGCAACCAGGGGACAGGTGGCGTCGATCACCGGCAGCTTGCGCCGCTTGGCCTCGTTCTCGACACTCTCGGCAACCCCGTGGGCGCTGAAGATGGTGACACCGCCGTCCGGCACCTCGTCGATCTCCTCGACGAACACCGTGCCCTTCTTGCTCAGCTCGTTCACCACACGCTTGTTGTGAACGATCTCGTGGCGCACATAAACCGGCGGCCCGTAGACCTCTATGGCCCGTTCCACGATTTCAATCGCGCGCTCGACCCCGGCGCAGAACCCCCGTGGCTCGGCCAATATCACCTGCATGGAATACCTCCCAGCTTGGCTAACGGACCGTCCGGAACGGACCCTGATCGCAGCCTCCAGCTTGGCACTTGTAACGGAGCCCCAAGCCCCTTACAAGCTTGACAGGACAAACTATCGTAGCGCGTCGGTGGCGGCAACCAACTAATACCCTTAGCATATTCAGGTATTTGGCTCGATCCTCGTCCAGGCTCGGGCTTGCGACCACCCTCCCGCGCTCGTTACCGCGCTGAAAGCGTATGACTACTGGATTGTTCCGACATGACAATCGGCCATTCTCCCGAGAACGGTTCGACGCCAACCAAGGCCGTGTCGGGTTCGGCGCCAATAACCATCGGTACTGCTCGGTCTTCGACGGACATCGAGGCGATTAGGCGCCTGATCGCCGAATATTACGAGGCCATCGCCGTGCCCAGTTGCTTCGCCGACCTCGAAGCGGAATTGGCCGCGCTTCCCGGCGCCTACGGCCCGCCCGACGGCGCGCTGCTGCTGGCCCGTGCCGGCGGCGAGCCGGCCGGCTGCATCGCGCTCAAGCGGCTCGATGGCGAGAGCGCCGAACTGGCGCGTCTTTACGTTCGCCCGGCCTGTCGCGGCACGGGGCTGGGGCGCGCCCTCAGCGAGCGCGCCCTGGCCGAGGCCCGGAAACTCGGCTACCGCCGGGCCGCGTTACACACGCTGCGCCGCTGGCAAGCCGCGTGCGGCCTTTACCGGGCGCTTGGCTTCGAGCCAGTCGATGCGTTCTGCGACGTGCCGCTCGACGACGTCGTCTATCTGGCACGCGGGCTCGATGCGCCATGAGCCACGCCATGAGCTATGTCTTCGTCTACATCACGACGGCCGACGAGACGGAAGCGCGGACCATCGCCCGCGCCTTGCTGGAGCGCCGCCTCGCCGCCGGCGTCAACCTCATCCCGCGCATGACGGCGATGTATTGGTGGCACGGCGAGATCCGATCGGGTTCGGAGGTGGTGCTCATCGCCAAGACGCGCGAGACCCTGGTCGAGGCGCTGACCGAGGCCGTGCTCGGCCTGCACAGTTATGAATGCCCGTGCGTGGTCACGCTGCCGCTGACCACGGGTCAGCCCGCCTATTTGCAATGGATCGCGGACGAAACCGCCGGCGCGCGGCCATGATGAGCGTCGTTGAGCGCGGTACAAGAGCATGACATGAGCCTCCAACCGTCAGCGCTTCGCCACCCGCGCGATCCACGCGGGCCAGTCGGCCGAGCCCATCACCGGGGCCATCATGACGCCGATCTTTGCCAGCGCCACCTTCGTCCAGGAGAGCCCGGGCGTCCACAAGGGCTATGCCTATTCGCGCACGGCCAACCCGACGCGCGCCGCCTACGAGCGTTGCGTCGCCGACCTGGAAGGCGGCGCAGCCGGCTTCGCCTTCGCCTCCGGCATGGGCGCCGCCGCGACGGTGTTGGAGCTGCTCGACCATGGCTCGCACATCGTCGCCATGGAAGACCTCTATGGCGGCGTGCACCGCCTCCTGCGGGACGTCCGCAGCCGCTCGGCGGGGCTCGAGATCGGCTTCGCCGATCTCTCCAAGGACGGCGCCCTGGAAGCGGCGCTGCGCCCGGAGACGCGCCTGATCTGGGTCGAGACGCCGACCAATCCGCAGCTCAAGCTAGTCGACCTGGCGCGTCTGGCCGAGGTGGCCCGCGCGCGCGAGATCATCACGGTAGTGGACAACACCTTCGCCACACCCTGCCTGCAACGCCCGCTGGACTATGGCATCGACATCGTGCTGCATTCGGCGACCAAATATCTCAACGGCCATTCCGACGTGGTCGGCGGGGTCGTGGTGGTGGGCGAGAGGCCAGCGCTGGCCGAACGGCTCGGCTATTTACAGAACGCGCTCGGCGCGGTGCCGAGCCCGTTCGACAGTTTCCTGATCCTGCGCGGCCTCAAGACCCTGCATCTGCGCATGGAGCGCCATTGCGCCAACGCCGAGCGCATCGCCCGCTGGCTCATGACGCAACCGGGTGTGGCGCAGGTGAACTATCCAGGGCTGGCGGAGCATCCGCAGCATGCGCTCGCCAAACGCCAGATGAGCGGCTTCGGCGGCATGGTCACGGCGATTCTACGCGGCGGCGGCGAGGCCGCCAAGGGGCTCGCCGAGAAGACCGAGTTGTTCGCCCTCGGCGTCAGCCTGGGCGGGGTCGAGAGCTTGATCGAGGTGCCGGCCCTGATGACCCATGCCGCGGTAGCGGCCGAAACGCGCGCCCGCATCGGTGTGACCGACGGCCTGGTGCGTTTCTCCGTTGGCGTCGAGGACGTCGACGACCTGATCGAGGACCTCGCCCGGGCGCTCGCGTGAGCGGCGCCAAGGGCAACTCCTGATATTTGCAAATGATTGACTTGTATCATCGCGCGTGTTCGAAAATACGTGTCTAACTACGCCGTCTCCGCAAATCTGGCCCGGCGCGCACCGTGCGGCCGGGGAGGGGCCTAATCGCCAAGTTGGGGGGCAAGCATGAACTTCCATCATTCCCACCGTCCGTATCCGGTCTTGCAGGCCGGCATCCTCGCGGGTCTCGCCGGCGGCGCCATCGAGATCGGTGTGGTTGGCGTCTACGCCTCGTTCACCGACGCCTCGGCCGGCGCGGTGGCGCGCGGCGTCACGGAAACTCTGTTTTCGCAGGCCGGCGCGTGGACCTTTGCCGCGCCACTCGGCATCGCGATTCACATGGTTATCGCGGTCGCCCTCGGCATCGCTTTGGCGGCGGCGCTACAACCGCTGTTCCGGCGCGGCCGGTTGCTCGGAGCCGCGGCCGTGGTGACCGTCTTGATGGGCATCTGGTCGCTGAACTTCCTGGTCGTGCTGCCGCAAATCAACGCGGCCTTCGTGACCCTCGTGCCGTACGGCGTCAGCTTCGCATCCAAGGCCCTGTTCGGGGTGGCGACGGCGTCGGTGCTTTGCGCCGAACGCGCGGGGCGGCCGAAAGCGGCGCGTGCCCTGTTTGGCTCGACCCGGCACGGCACCGCCTAACGGCGCCCAAGCGGGCAGGGCGGCGCGGCTCAGGTTTGCTCCAGCGCCTGGTCGAGATCGGCGATGATGTCATCGACGGACTCGATCCCCACCGACAGGCGCACGACGTCCGGCCCCGCGCCCGCGCCGACCTGCTGCTCCTCGGTGAGCTGACGGTGCGTGGTCGAGGCCGGATGGATGATCAGGCTGCGGGTATCGCCGATATTGGCGAGGTGCGAGAACATCTGCACCCCGTTGACCACCGCGACGCCCGCGTCATAACCGCCCTTGACGCCGAAGGTGAACACCGCGCCACAGCCCTTGGGCAAGTATTTCTTGGCCAGCGCCCGGTAAGGGCTCGATTCGAGGCCCGCATACGAGACCCAGCTCACCTTCGGATGGTTCTCGAGATATTCCGCCACGGTCTGGGCATTGCTGCAATGGCGCTCCATGCGAAGCGGCAAGGTCTCGACGCCCTGCAATAAATTCCACGCCGCGACCGCCGCCATGCTGGGGCCATAATCGCGCAGCGCCACCGCGCGGACCTTCATGGTGAAGCCGAAATCGCCGAAGGTCTCGGCAAAGGTCAAGCCGTGATAGGCCTGATCGGGCTGCGCCATCGAGGGGAACTTGTCGTTCTGACGCCAATCGAACTTGCCGGACTCGACAATAATCCCGCCCATGGTGTTGCCGTGGCCGCCGATGAACTTGGTGGTCGAGTGGATGACGATATCGGCGCCCCACTCGAAAGGCCGGCACAAATAGGGTGAGGCGAGGGTGTTGTCCGTCACCAGCGGCACGCCGTGCCGCCGCGCGACCTCAGCGATGGCCTCGATGTCGAGCACGATGCCGCCCGGATTGGCGAGGTTTTCGCAGAATATGAACTTGACCTTGTCGGTCATCGCGGCTTCGAAGTTCCCCGGCTCGGTCGGATCGACGAAATGGCACTTCCAGCCGAGCTTGGCGAAGCTGACGCCGAACTGGGTGACCGAGCCGCCATAGAGGTTGCGCGAGGCGATGAACTCGTCGCCCGCCTCCATGAGCGTGGCCGCGAGCAGGAACTGCGCCGCGTGGCCGGTGGCCGTCGCCACGGCGCCGCGGCCGCCCTCGAGCGCCGCGACCCGCTCCTCCAACACCGAGACCGTGGGGTTGGTGATGCGCGAATAGATGTAGCCGAAGGTCTGCAGATTGAATAATTCCGCCGCGTGCTCGGCGTCGTCGAAGGCGAACGACGTGGTCTGATAGATCGGCGTCGAGCGCGCGCCGGTGACCGGGTCGGGCCGGGCGCCGGCGTGCACGGCCAGGGTTTCGATGCCGAATTCCCTCGGGCTCGCCTCGTTCGCTGCATTCTTGCTCATGCTCTTGGTGGCCTCAGGCTCTTGGCAGAAATGATCCGCGAGTTAATACCGCTCCAACTCAGCTCGCCCGACAAGCGGGCGAACTCGATTTTGGGGCAGCGGTTCATGATGACGGTAAGTCCGGCTTCCTCGGCGAGCTCGGCCGCCTTGTCGTTGCGTACGGTGAGCTGCATCCAGAGCACCTCGATGCCCTTGTCGTCCTTGTTGGCGATGACATCCTCGGTGATCTCGTAGGCCTCTTCGGAGGTGCGGAAGATATCCACCATGTCGAGGTGGCCCGGATAGTCCGCGATGCTGCCGTAGACCTTCTCGCCCAGGATTTCGTCGCCGGCCCGCGCCGGGTTGATCGGAATCACTCGATAACCCTTCTTGGCGAGATATTTCATGGCGTAGGCGCTGGGCCGGCGCCACTGGGTACTGGCGCCCACCATGGCGAAAGTGCGGATGCGGCTCAAGATGCCCCGCAACAGATCGTCGGAATAATAATCGTGGCGCGACAGATAGACGAGGGGATCCCCGTCGGTGGATTTGATCGCGACGTCGACCATGCTTGGTTACCTTTAGATTTGCTTCCGTTCGTTGTCGTCTCGTCCCTCGCGTACGCATCGCGATTGGGCTACACCGTGGTGCCCGGCATAGCCCCGAGTCAAGACCCCGCCCCCCCTAACGGCCCCGCCAAACCGGTGGGCGTTTTTCCAGAAAGGCGTCGAGGCCTTCTTCGGCATCGTGGGCCAGCATGTTCTCGGTCATGACCTCGCTGGCGTAGTCGTAGGCATCCGGCAAGGTAAGCTCGAGCTGCCGATAATAGGCCGCCTTGCCGATGGCCAGCGTGAGCGGAGATTTGGCGACGATCTGCGCGGCCAAATCGGCGACCGCGTCATCGAGCTTGTCGTCGGGCACGGCACGGTTGACCAAGCCCCAGCGGGCGGCTTCGTCGGCGTCGACGATCTCTCCGGTGAGCAGCATTTCCAGCGCTCTCTTGCGCGGCAAATTGCGGCTCAAGGCGACCATCGGGGTCGAACAGAAGAGGCCGATATTGACCCCCGGCGTGCAGAAGCGGGCGCTCGCCCCGGCCACCGCCAAATCGCAGCTCGCTACCAACTGACAACCGGCCGCGGTGGCCATGCCATGCACCCGGGCGATCACCGGCTTGGGCAACCTGACGACGCTCATCATCATTTGGCTGCAACGCCCGAACACGGTCTCGTAGGCCTGGCGGCCGGGATTGGCGCGCAACTCCTTGATGTCGTGGCCGGCGCAAAACGCGGGACCGTTGCCGGCGATCACCACCACGCGGGCGGTTTCGTCTCGCGCGATCGCGTCGAGCGCCTCCTGCAACGCCGCCAGCAGTTCGAGCGATAGGCTGTTGCGCGCCGCGGGTCGATTGAGCGTCAAGGTGACGACGCCGCCGGCGTCGTCGCGCCGCAACACCGGCGCGCCACCGTCGGAACGTTTGGCGCCGGAACGCTTGGCGTCGGTACGCTTGGCGCCGGAGGAGTCTGTCGTAACGGTCATGATTGCCCTCGAAACTACCGCCGCTCACTATAGTCGCGCGGTGGCGGCGCCACCAGCCAGCGCGCCACTACCATAATACCGTTTTCTAAGCATTTGATATAGGTAGGTTCTTTTTGATTGACTGTCATGAGCCCTGTGACATACTCGGGCGCCGCAGTCGGAACAAAACCGCCTTGCCGGCCTCCCTACGCAAGCCGCAAACGCCGAAATGGTCGCCATGAGAACTTATAGCGCGAAAGCCTCGGACATCGAAAAGAAGTGGATCGTGATCGACGCCGACGGGATCGTGCTGGGCCGGCTCGCCTCGGTGGTCGCCACACGCTTGCGCGGCAAGCACAAACCCACCTACACGCCGCATATGGATTGCGGCGACAACGTGATCATCGTCAACGCCGAAAAAGTCAAACTCACCGGCAACAAGCGGGCGAACAAGACCTACTACTGGCACACCGGGTATCCCGGCGGCATCAAGAGCCGCAAGGCGGGCGCCATCCTCGACGGCAAACACCCCGAGCGGGTGGTCAGCAAGGCGATCGAGCGCATGGTTCCGAAGGGATTGCTGGGCCGCCGGTAAATGAGCAATCTCAAGGTCTATCGCGGTCCGGAGCACCCCCATGAGCCGCAGCAGCCGATGGCGCTGGACCTTGCGGCCATGAACCCGAAAAATAAGAGGAGCGCGCGCCGTGGCTGACGAACCTCGGACGCTGGATAGCCTGGAGGCGCTAGGCACGGTGGCGCAGGCCGAGCAAGCGGCCATGCCCGAGCCCCAGATCGACCAGCTCGGGCGCACCTACGCGACCGGCAAGCGCAAGGACGCGGTGGCCCGCGTTTGGCTGCGGCCCGGCTCCGGCAAGATCAAGGTCAACAAACGCGAGTTCGAAATCTATTTCGCGCGCCCGGCGCTGCGCATGATCATCAACCAACCCTTCGAGGCGACCGCCCGCAAAAGTCAATATGACGTGATTTGCACGGTCGGCGGCGGCGGGCTCTCCGGCCAGGCGGGCGCGGTGCGCCACGGCATCAGCCGCGCCCTCGTGTCGCGCGAGCCGGACCTGCGCAAGGTGCTCAGGCTGGGCGGTTTTCTCACCCGGGACAGCCGCGTGGTCGAGCGCAAGAAGTACGGCAAGCGCAAGGCACGCCGAAGCTTCCAGTTCTCGAAACGCTAACGCCGGGCGGCGGAACGCAAGGTCCATTGAGGGGCGTTCCGCCTGCCGGCGGAGCGCCTATTTTGGTATTTATCGTGGACTAAGCGAGAGCAGAACGATGAGCGCGGCGAAGAAAAAGACAGCGAACCGGATGCGGACCGGCGTGCTCGGCGCCAGCGGCTACACCGGCGGCGAGCTGCTGCGCCTGTTAGCCGGGCACGAGGGCATGGAAATCCGCCTGCTCACGGGCGAACGCCGCGCCGGCAAGGCGCTGGCCGAGGTCTTTCCCCATCTCGCCGGGCTCGGCGCGCCCGACCTGAGGCGCATCGACGACGCCGACTACGGCGGGCTCGACGCCGTATTTTGTTGCCTGCCGCATGGCACCACGCAGCAGGTAATCGCGGCCCTGCCCAGCCATTTGAAGGTGGTCGACCTGTCGGCCGATTTTCGCCTCAAGGACCCCGAAACCTACGCCGCCTGGTACGGCCGGGCGCATGAGGCGGTCGAACTCCAGCGCGAGGCCGTCTATGGCCTCACCGAGCTGCACCGCGACGCGGTCGCGCGGGCCCGGCTCACGGCCAATCCGGGGTGCTACCCGACGGCCGCCCAGCTGCCGTTGGCGCCCTTGCTCGCGGCCGGTGCGATCGCGGCCGAAGACATCATCATCGACGCCAAGTCGGGGGTCAGCGGGGCCGGCCGCGAGGCCAAGGAGGCCATGCTTTTCGCCGAGGTGAGCGAAGGCGTGCACGCCTACGGCATCGGCCGCCACCGCCACGCGCCGGAGATCGAACAGGGGCTGTCGGCGGCGGCCGGCAGCGCGGTCACGGTCAACTTCACGCCGCACCTCGTGCCCATGAACCGGGGTATCCTGGCGACCATCTATGTGCGGCTCGCGGCGGGCGCGGATGTCGCGGCGCTGCGCGAAACCTTGGTGGGATGCTACCGCGACGAGCCCTTCGTCCATGTCGTGGCCGACGGCGTGGCGCCGGCGACGCGCCACGTGCGCGGCTCCAACCACTGTCTGATCGGTGTCTTCCCCGACCGGCTACCCGGCCGGGCGATCCTGGTTTCGGCCATCGATAATCTGGTCAAGGGGGCCTCGGGCCAGGCGATCCAGAACATGAATCTGATGTGCGCCTTGCCGGAGACCATGGGGCTCGAGCAGAGCCCGCTATTTCCGTGACCACGGGCGTCACCATTCTGCCCTACCGCAATGTCTGGCCGCGCATCGCGCCCGGCGCCTTCATCGCGCCCGGATGCGCCGTGATCGGCGACGTGGTGATGGCGCCGGGATCGAGTCTCTGGTTCAACTGCGTCGTGCGCGGCGACGTCAACCCAGTGCGCATCGGCCCGCGCAGCAATCTCCAAGACGGCACGGTGGTGCACACGGCCTCGCACGAGGGCCCCACCATCATCGGCGCCGACGTGGTGGTGGGCCACAAATGCGTCCTGCACGCCTGCATCCTCGAGGACGCCTGCCTGATCGGCATGGGCGCGGTGGTGATGGATTACGCGGTGGTGGAAAGGGGCGCCTGGGTGGCGGCGGGCGCGCTGATCACCGAGGGCAAACGGGTGCCGAGCGGCGAGCTATGGCTGGGCAGCCCGGCCCGCTGCAAACGCATCCTGACCGAGGCCGAGAGCGCGCAAATCGCCCGCCTGGCCAGAGACTACGCCGCGCGCGCCAAGGACTATATGTCGACGATCGAATCCGCCGCCGTTTGAGCCCGTCTAGCGTCACCGGTCCATAGCAAGGGCTGCGTGCCGATTTCTATTAATAAATGCGTAACCATGAGGCGTTATCAACGAGCCCTGGAAGAAGTTCGCCCGGGTTGCGAGGGCACAGAATGGCGCCGTCCAAGCTACGGTAGGCGCCGGAGCAACGCCCGTGGCCAAGCTAAACGTCAAGCACGCCCTCGAAGGTATCCTGCAACTGCGAGCGACCGGCCGCCCCGACAAAGCCCTTGAGCGATGCCGCAAGCTCGTCAGACGCGCGCCAAAATATGCTGACTCCCATCACGTTCTTGGCGCGCTCTATTTCGAATCCGGAAACCAACGGGCCGCCATTCGATGCGTCGAGGCCGCGATCGCGCTTAACCCGGACAGCGCCGAGTTTTACAACAGTCTAGGGATTTTCCACAAACAGCTCGGAGAGTGCCGACGGGCATTGCGACTGTTTCAAACGGCCCTGGCTCGCCGGCGCCGCGCACCACGACGGTTCGTGGTGGACCGATTGGTCCAAATGGCATGGCCGCCGCGCCGGCAAAAAGGTGCCGGCGCGGGTGCCCGGCGATGGCGCTCTCGCGCCCATCGAGGACGCCCCGGG
>JAUVWK010000513.1 GCA_030604165.1 Alphaproteobacteria bacterium
GGCCGAGTTTGCCGCGCGCCGGGCCGAGATGGTGCGTGCCGTCGAGGAAGACGGGCTGGCGGTGGCGCGCCGCCACGGCCTCGCGCCGCTCGACCCGGCGGTGCTCGACGCCATGGGCCGCGTGCCGCGCCATGCCTTCGTGCCGCCAAGCCGAGTGCGCGCCGCCTACGATAATCGGCCGCAAGGGATCGGCTACGGGCAGACCATCTCGCAGCCCTATGTCGTGGCGCTGATGACCGACCTGCTGGAGATCGAAGCCGGCGACAAGGTCTTCGAGCTGGGCACCGGCTCGGGCTATCAGGCCGCCGTGTTGGGCATGCTCGGGGCGCAAGTCTGGACGGTCGAAATCGTGCCCGAGTTGGCGGCCTCGGCCGCCGCGCGGCTCGCGAGCCTCGGCTATGACACAGTCAGCGTGCGCGGCGGCGACGGCTATTACGGCTGGTCGGAGCGCGCGCCGTTCGACGCGATCATCGTGACCGCGGCCGCGAGCCATATTCCGCCGCCGCTTCTGGCGCAGCTCAAGGTCGGCGGACGCATGGTCATTCTAGTCGGCAGTCCGTTTCTCACGCAACAGCTGCTGCTCATCGAGAAGGCGCCCGACGGCGCGTTGCGCACGCGACAGATCCTACCGGTCATTTTCGTTCCGGTCACCGGCGGCCATTGACGCAGCCATTGACCCGGTCATTCACAATGCCGATCTTCTTCGCGGTGTCGCTGCTCTCCGCCGCCGCCATCGGCTACGAGATCCTGCTCATGCGGCTGCTCTCGATCGTGCAGTGGCATCACTTCGCCTACATGATCATCAGCGTGGCGCTGTTGGGCTACGGCGCGGCGGGCAGCTTCGTCGCGCTCGCCCAGGATTGGCTGGAGCGCCATTTCGTGGCCGCCTTCGCGGCCGGCGCCGCCGGCTTCGCGCTCAGCGCGGTCGGCTGTTTCGCGCTCGCCCAGCGGCTGCCGTTCAATGCCCTGGAGCTGGCCTGGGGTGGCGCCCAGATCGGCTATCTCGTCGCGCTCTATCTGCTGCTCGCGGTGCCGTTCTTTTGCGCCGCCTGCGCGCTGGCGCTGGCCTTCGTGCACTTCAAGGGGCGCATCGGAACGCTCTACCGCTTCGATCTGATGGGCGCGGGCTGCGGCGCGGTGGCGATCGTCGCGCTGCTCTATGGCCTGGCGCCGCCGCTCGCGCTCAAGGCAATCGGCGTGCTCGGCTTTGTCGCCGCCGCGACGGCGAGCTTGCATCGCGGCGGCCGGCCGGGAAGGCGCGCGCTCACCGCCGCGTTGATACTCGCCGGCGCGATCTTGCCGCTTGTCGCGCCGCAAAGCTGGCTCGCCCCACGCCCTTCGGAATATAAGGGCTTGCGCCTCGCGCTGAACGCCCCCGACGCCGCCGTGATCGCGGAGCGCAGCAGCCCGCTCGGCTGGCTCACGGTGGTCGAGAGCCCGACCATCCCGTTTCGCCATGCCCCGGGCTTGAGCCTGATGGTGCGCCAGGAGCCGCCCGAACAGCTCGGCGTCTTCAGCGACGGCGATTCGCTCAGTCCCATCACCCGCTTTGACGGCGATCTCGCCGCGCTCGCCTATCTCGACGGCCAGACCGCCGCCCTGCCCTATCATTTGCTGGTGGCGCCCAAGGTGCTGATCCTCGGCGCGGGCGGCGGCGCTGACGTGCTGCTCGCCAAATATCACCAGGCCGCGCGGATCGACGCGGTCGAGCTGAACCCGCAGATGGCGGACCTGGTCAGGGGCGAATTCGCGGACTTCGCAGGGAATCTTTTTGACTCGCCCGAGGTCCGCCTGCACCTCGCCGAGGCGCGCAGCTTCGTCGCGCGCAGCGCCGAGCGCTACGATCTGATTCAACTGGCGCTGCTCGATTCCTTCAGCGCCGCCGCGGCCGGCGTCTATGCCCTCAACGAAAGCACCCTCTATACCCGCGAGGCCTTCGCCGCCTATCTCGATCATCTGCGGCCCGGCGGGCTGCTGGCGCTGACGCGCTGGCTCAAATTGCCGCCGCGCGATGCGCTCAAGCTGCTGGCCACCGCGGTGGCAGTGTTGGAACGCACCGGCGTCGCCGAGCCGGGCCAACAAATCGCCCTGATCCGCGGCTGGAAGACGACGACGCTGCTGCTCAAGAACGGCGCCTTCACGGCCGCCGAGCGCGCCGCGATCCGCGACTTCGCCGCCGCGCGGGCCTTCGACCTCGCCTATCTGCCGGGGATGCAAGTGGCCGAGGCCAACCGCTACAACGTCTTGCGCGCGCCGGAGTTTTTCCAGGGCGCGACGGCGCTGCTCGGGCCCGCGCGGGTGCAATTCCTCGACGACTACAAGTTCGCCCTCGCGCCCACCAGCGACGACCGGCCCTACTTCTTCCATTTCCTCAAATGGCGGACGCTGCCCGAGCTCGCCGCCATGCGCGCGGGCGGCGGGCTGGGGTTGGTGGACTGGGGCTATGTGGTGCTCGTGGCAACGCTGATCCAAGCCGTCCTCGCCGGCCTGGTGCTGATCCTCGGGCCGCTCTGGGCCGGGCGCGCCGGCCACCGGCTGCGTAGCGCGGCGCCGGGCCAAAGCCGCATCGTGCTCTATTTTCTGGCGCTCGGCCTTGCTTTCCTGGCTATCGAGATCGCCTTTATCCAGCGCCACCACCACAATCACCGCCATCCGCACAAACCCATCGCCGACGTGCTCGCGCCCATACTCGTGTTCGCCGCCC
>JAUVWK010000357.1 GCA_030604165.1 Alphaproteobacteria bacterium
CGCGATCGATCAGCTCACCCACCGAATCCTTCAGCCGAGTGCGAAGATCCTGCCCCAGCCGTGGCGAATAACGATCTTCGAACAGCACGACGACGCCGGAGGGATCGGCCCGCAATATGCCGGCGATCGCCGCATCGAACACGGGCTGTATCTTGAACAGCAACATCGGAGAGACGTAAAGTGTGGCCGATTCCGGTAGTCCCAAGGCGATGCGGCTTTTCGTCTCCGCCGGTGGATCAGGCCGGGCCCAAATACTGGGGAACCAATCCAGCCGAATCAGCTGCTCGGTGTATTGCGCCTCGGCTTGGTCCGACTCCAAATATTTGTCCGAAACGTAATAATCCACGGTGTCGAGACCGGTGGTCAGGGGATGGCCCGGAAGCACGCATTGCACCGGCGCGAGCCGCGTGCTGGCCAGATAGTAGGTAATCGGATCGAAGCCGATGTCCGTATACACAAGGAAGTCGAGATGCAGGTCCGCGACGGCCTGGCGCGCGGCGGCGAGGTCGCGCGGCAGCCCGACATAGCGGGAACCTCGCAATGACAAAGCAAGATCGTCATTTGGCACCGGCGACGAATCGATCAGTATCGTCTCGAAGCCCTCGGCGGCCACGGCTGACAGCAAGCTACCGAAACAGTTTCCCACCGAGTGATTGGCCCAAAAGCTGGAGAGAAAGCCGATGCGCTTGGCGCCGGGCGCGGGCGCGGCCGTGCGCGCTGGAGTGCGCTCGGGCAGTGACGGGCGAAATATCCGCGCCAGCTTTCGCATGGTCGCGACCTCGTCATAGCCTTGGTAGGCCAAATAGAACGGTAGCCGGTTGACCTCCCGGAGCGGCTCCGCGATCACGTCCGGCGCGGCGGCGAGGCCCGCGAGATTATCCAAGAACCGGGTACGCGCCGCCTCAAGCTCGGCTTGCGAGCCATAGATCGGCGGCAACATCAGCCCCTGCTTCAAGCTCAGCGCATAAGAGGGCCGCGCGTCATGGGCACGGGCGTAGCATTGGCTTGCGTCGGCCAGGCTGCCTTCCGCCTGGAGCGCGTCACCCAGATTGTCGAGCGCCTGAACATGCTCCGGCTCGCTCTCGATCGCCCGGCGATAGCAGGCGATGGCCTCGCCATAGTGGCCGTTGGCGCGAAGCAGGTTACCCATATTGTTGTGGGCGTCGGCGAAATCGGGCTTGAGCGCGAGCGCGCGGCGATAGCACGCGGCGGCGTCATCCGCTCGCCCCAGATTCTCCAGAACGGTGCCCAAATTGCTGTGGGCGTCGGCGCGCTCGGGCTCGAACGTAAGCGCCTTGCGCAGCGCCTTTTCCGCGCGCTCGTACGCACCCTCTTCCTTGAGCACGATGGCGATGTTGATCAGCGTGGCCACGTTCTTGCGGTCGCCACGCAGGATCTCGCGGTAGAGCGCCTCGGCCCCCGCCAAATCGCCCGCCTTGTGCCGTTCGACCGCCTGGTCGAACAGCCGCCCCAGTTTTCGTTTGCTGGCCACGCTGCCTTCCTCGCTGCGCGGCACGGTAGATAACCGTCTTTAAGATAGGGTTAAGGAAAGCCTGCGGGCGCGGGCCGGCCCGCGCCAGCCGGCGCGCCTTCAGACCCGCTCCAGCACGAGGGCGATGCCCTGGCCGACCCCGATACACATGGTGCAGAGGGCGTAGCGTCCGCCGCCGCGCTGGAGCTGGTTTACCGCCGTCAGCACCAAGCGCGCGCCGCTCATGCCCAAGGGGTGGCCGAGCGCAATGGCGCCGCCGTTGGCGTTGACCTGGGGCGCGTCGTCGGGCAGGCCGAGATCGCGCAGCACGCCGAGGGCTTGGCTGGCGAATGCCTCGTTGAGCTCGATCACGTCCATCTGGTCCAGCGTCAGGCCGCTTTTGGCGAGCACCTTGCGCGTCGCCGGCGCCGGCCCCATGCCCATGATGCGGGGCGCGATGCCGGCGCTCGCCATGGCGACGACGCGGGCCCTTGGGCTCAGCCCTTGCGTCCGCGCGGCCGCCTCGGAGGCGACGATCAAGGCGCAGGCGCCGTCGTTGACGCCCGAGGCGTTGCCCGCCGTGATCGAGCCGCCCGGACGAAACGGCGTCGGCAGCTTGGCCAGCGCCACGAGGGTGGTGTCCGGCCGAGGGTGCTCGTCCACCGCGACCACGATGGGTTCGCCCTTGCGCCGCGGCACGCTGACCGGGGTAATCTCGGCCTCGAACACGCCCGCCGCGCGCGCGGCCGCGGCGCGGCTTTGGCTGCGGCAGGCGTAGGCGTCTTGGTCGGCGCGGCTGATCTGAAACTCCTCGGCCACGTTTTCCGCCGTTTCCGGCATGGAATCGACGCCATAGCGCTCTTTCATCAGGGCGTTGACGAAGCGCCAGCCGATCGTCGTGTCCTCGAGCTTGGCCGCGCGCGAGAACGCGGCCTCGGCCTTGAGCATGACGAAGGGCGCGCGCGACATGCTCTCGACCCCGCCGGCGAGCATCAAATCGGCGTCGCCCGCCTTGATCGCGCGCGCCGCGCCGCCCACCGCCTCCATGCCGGAGCCGCACAGGCGGTTAACGGTGGCGCCCGGCACCGTCTCGGGCAGACCCGCCAAGAGCAGCGCCATGCGCGCGACATTGCGGTTGTCTTCGCCGGCCTGGTTGACGCAGCCCAGGATCACGTCGTCCAGCGCCGCCCAGTCGACGGCGGGATGGCGGGCCAAAAGCACGGCGAGCGGCAAGGCGGCGAGATCGTCCGTGCGCACCGGCGCTAGCGCACCGCCGTAGCGGCCGATCGGCGTGCGCACGCCATCGCAAACAAACGCCTCGCTCATAACCCTGCTCCTTCTTTGGCGCGGCGCTTAGGCGGCCGATTTTCGCATCTCGGCGCGGCGTGCCTCGGTGGCGGCGCGGTCGATCTCCAGCTTGTCGTCAAGCACCACGCCATAGGCCGCGTGGGCGTGCTCGCGGGTGCAGAAATCGTCGAGCACGTCGTCGCGCACCTGCTCGGGCGAGCGCTCCAGCGGATCGCCATAGCCGCCACCGCAAGGGGCGAGGAAGCCGATGCAGTCGCCGGCCTGGTTGCGCAGCCCGTGGATCTTGGCCGGCAGCTCCTCGATCTGTTCGGGATTGGCGATGTTGAACTTGAGGAGCTTGCCGCCCTGCCCCGCATGGCCGCCGAGAAAGCCCCAGGGCACATCCTTTTGGCGATCGGCCTCATGGGTGAGGAGACCCGGCGTCAGATAGCGTTGCACCTTGATCACGCCGATGCCGCCGCGATATTTGCCCGCGCCCGGCATGACGTCGTCGCGCAGCTCGTAGCGGTCGCAGATCAGCGGCAGATGCATGCCCAAATCCTCGATCGGATTGTTGCGCGTGTTGCGCATCAGCTCCTCGATCGTATCGGGACCGTCGGAATTGGGCCGCCCGCCATAGGCACCCTCGTTGACCTCGATAAAGACCCAATAGTCGCCGCCGGGCCGCACCCCGGAATAGGCG
This sequence comes from Alphaproteobacteria bacterium, assembly GCA_030604165.1. Lineage (GTDB taxonomy): Bacteria > Pseudomonadota > Alphaproteobacteria > UBA828 > UBA828 > JAUVWK01. The sequence continues at coordinate 3,462 of JAUVWK010000357.1, forward strand.
ATGGCCGAGACATCGGCCGAGCAACCGGCGGTGACGCTGTTCGGAATCACCAGCGCCAGCGCCTTGATGATGCAATCGACGACGCGCTGGATCTGATTGAACCGGGCTTCGGCCGCGGCCGGATATTCGGGATTGAAGATCGTACCCTTGGGCGCGATCACCTCGATGGGGCGAAACGAGCCCTCGTTCTGCGGGATGTATTCGGGCGTCGTCGCGGTGTCGAGCAGGATCGCGCGGAAGGCGAAATAACAGGCCACCTTGGTCGAGCCCTCGAAGGGCACGTTGAAGGCGGTCGGCACCTGCGGCGACGAGCCGGTCAGATCGACCGTCGCGGAATCGCC
>JAUVWK010000344.1 GCA_030604165.1 Alphaproteobacteria bacterium
CCGCGGAGGGGGCGCATGTGCTGAGACACACCGCCATCGGCATTGGCATGTGGTTCGGCGCCATCATGGCGTTCAATGTCTGGATGGTCATCTGGCCCAACCAGAAGAGGGCGCTTGGGATCGTCCCAGTGGACGACGCGCGCAAGAAGCGCTCGGCGCGGACGGCCCTGCTGTTCTCGCGCACCAATACACTGCTATCGATCCCAATGCTGTACGCGATGGTATCGGCGCAGAACATCTACTAGAGCAGATCCGGGTCGATGAGCGTCGCCTTGGGCGACTCATCGACCCGGTGAAGCCGCTCTACCGGTTGGGTCGCCTAGGTTATCCGCCGGACAGGGCGATCAACGCGGCCGCCACGCGGCGCTGCTCCGCCACCAATATGTTGTAGGTCCGGCAGGCGGCGCCGGTGTCCATGCTTTCGACGGCGATGTGGCGTTCCTTTAGCGCGCCCCGAAGTGCCGGCGGCAGCATCCGATGATGCCCACCGCAGCCGATCAAAAGCAGCTCGATGGCTGGCTCCGCCTCGGCGACCGGCGCCAGGCTTTCGATGGTCAGCTGAGCCATGGCGGCGACGAACCACGGTATCGCGCGCTCGGGCGTGACAATCACCGACCCGGCATAGCGCACGCCGCCGATCTGAAAGCCGGCATCGCCGTAGCCCTGAACGACCAGACGGTCCTCGGGCGGGCCCCACGCGACATCCACAACGGCCCCCTCAACGGTTGGATTTTCGGCCCGACCGCCGACGTTTTCGGCGAGTCCGGGCGGAACTCGCCCGGCGACGAACGCGCGAAGGCGCTGCTCCCTCCTCGCCCTCGGGCTCGGCCGCCGGCTCGTCTGCCTCCGCCAGAGCCGGCGTCTCGGGCGACGTCTCGGGCGTCATATCCTCGCGCGGCGCCAAGCGTTCGGCCGTTCCGGCGCCGGCCTTCTCCACGCGCGGCCCGCGCCGCGGCCTGACGTAAAGCAACAGCGCGCCGGCCACGAACACCGACGAGTAGGTGCCGATCACGACGCCCCAGATCATCGCAAAACTGAAGTCGCGAATGACCTCGCCACCGAAGATGAATAGCGCCAGCAAGGCCAGCAGAGTCGTCACCGAGGTAATGACGGTGCGCGAAAGGGTTTCGTTAACGCTCCGATTGAGCAGCTCGATCAACGGCATGGTCTTGTATTTGCGCAAGTTCTCCCGCACGCGGTCATAGACGACCACGGTGTCGTTCATCGAATAGCCGATAATGAGCAGGATGGCAGCGACAATCGCCAAGCTGAACTCGAGCTGTAGCAGAGCGAACATGCCGAACGTCAGAAATACGTCATGCACCAGGGCGATGATCGCGCCGATCGCGAACGGCAGCTCGAAGCGAAACCAAATGTAGATCAGCATGAGCGCCACCGAGGCCAGCACGGCGATCAGCCCCGCTTGGATCAACTCCGCACCCACCTTGGGCCCGACGAATTCCACGCGCCGATAGCTGATCGTGTCGCCATACATCGCCGTGAGCGCGTCGCGCACGGCCGTCACCGCGACCTGTTGGGCCGTGGCATCGCCGGGCTGGCGCTCGACCCGAATGAGCACGTCCGTCGGCGCGCCGAATTCCTGCAACGCTACCTCGCCCAAACCGAGCTCGCCCAGCACCGCGCGCATTCGGCCGAGCTCGGCCGGCTGCTCAGTCCCGACCTCGATCAGAATACCACCCTCGAAATCGATGCCGAAATTGAGGCCGCGGCCGATCAACAGCACGACCGATGCCACCGCCAGCACCGCCGAGACGACGAAGAACAGTCGCCTGAAGTTCAGGAACGGAAGGTTCGTTTTGTCCGGAATTAGGCGAAAGTGAAACATCGCCCCGCCTCAGATCGGCAGCACCGCGGGGCGCCGGCTGCGCAGCCACCAAACCAGGATGTAGCGGCTCACCAGCATCGCCGTGAACATCGAAGTGATGATGCCGATACCGAGCGTCACGGCGAACCCCTTCACCGGGCCGGAGCCGATCATATAAAGAATGACGGCGGCGATGAGGGTAGTCAGATTGGAATCGATAATCGTCGTGAAGGCCCGGCGATAGTCGGCCTCCATGGCGGAAAACGGTGCCCGCCCGGCTCTTGCCTCCTCGCGTATTCGCTCGAAGATCAGCACGTTCGCGTCCACCGCCATGCCGATCGTAAGCACGATTCCGGCGATGCCGGGCAGCGTCAGCGTGGCCTGCAACAACGATAACACGCCGATCATGATCACCAGATTGAGGATCAGCGCGAGGTCGGCCACGAGGCCGAAAAAGCCGTAGTAGAGCGCCATGAAGACCACCACCGCCGCGAGGCCGATCATGGCGGCGATCTTACCGGCCTGAATCGAATCGGCGCCGAGGTCCGGCCCAACGGTGCGCTCCTCGAGGATCTTCATCGGCGCGGGCAGGGCTCCCGCCCGCAGCAAAAGCGCAAGATCGGTCGCGCCTTCGACCGAAAAGCTCCCGCTAATGATGCCCGAGCCGCCGAGGATCGGCTCACGGATGACCGGCGCGCTGATCACTTTACCGTCGAGCACGATGGCGAAGGGCTTGCCCACGTTCGCCTGCGTCACCTTGCCGAATTTCTTGGCGCCCACGGTGTCGAAACGGAAGCTGACCACCGGCTGATTGTCCTGATAGGTGGGCTGCGCATCGACCAGCGAATCGCCGCTCACCATGACCCGCTTGCGCACGACGTACGGAATGGGATTGCCTGCGTTGTCGACCTCGTCGTCGGACGGCAACACCATCGAGCCCGGCGGCACCCGACCGCGCCGGGCATCCGCCGAGGTGACGCTGCTGTCCAACAAATGGAAGGTGAGCTTCGCGGTTTTGCCGAGCAGCGCCTTGACGCGCTCGGGATCGTCGATCCCCGGCAATTGCACGAGCACGCGGTCGTCGCCTTGACGCTGGATCGTAGGCTCGCGCACGCCGGTTTCGTCGATGCGCCGGCGGATGATCTCGATCGACTGACTGACCGCGGAGCGCCTTCGCTCCTCGATGGCTTCCTCGGTCATGACGATCTCGAACGCGCCCGCCTCCGTGCCGACGACACTCGCTTCCCGGTCGAGATCGCGCAACAGCGCCATCGTCGCGTCGCGGTTATCCGGATTGGTCAGTTGAAAGACGACCTTGTTGCCGCGCGCCTTGAGCCCGGTGTAGCCGAATCGCTCACCGCGCAAGGCGATGCGGGTGTCGTCCACCAGCGTCACGATGCGCTCGCGTACGATCTCCTCGTACTGCACTTCGAGCAGAAGATGCGAGCCGCCCTGCAAATCGAGGCCCAAATTTATTTGTTGGCGCGGCAGCCAACTGGGATAGCTCAACAACGCCTGCCGACCAAACAGGTTGGGCAGCGCGAACAAGATCGAGGCACCGCAAACCACCGCGATCAAAACGATTTGCCAAGTCTTAATACGAAGCATGGTTTGGCGAGGCTATCGCCGGGCCTTCCCGCGGGCCCTCACCGGTTCGATTTCTCGTCCGATGAACGCTCCGCCTCCTCCTCTTCGGGCTCTTCGGGCTCTTCGGGCTCTTCGGGCTCTTCGGGCTCTTCGGACTCTTCGGACTCTTCGGACTCTTCGGACTCTTCGGACTCATCGGGTTCTTCGTGCCCTTCTTCCTCGTATTCTTCGTCCTCGTCGTCCTCGTCGTAATCGTCGTCGTAGCTGGCGGGCTCGGGCCTGCGAAGCACCTCGGAAACAGAGCCCCGCATGACCTTGACGCGCACGTCGGGCGCGATTTCGACGAGCAGATTATTGTCGCGTCCGATCTTCATCACCCGGCCGATGATGCCGCCGCCCGTCACCACGTCGTCGCCGCGCCGGACCTGGTTCAGCATTTCCTTGTGCTGTTTTTGCTTGCGCTGCTGCGGCCGGATCAAAAGGAAATAGAAGACCACAAAAATCAGGATCAACGGCAGGA
>JAUVWK010000433.1 GCA_030604165.1 Alphaproteobacteria bacterium
AGGGCGAACGCGCCGCCACGATCGACGAAGTGCCGCTCGATTGGTGCTTCAAGCCCGGGGTCAAGCTCGACTTTCGCCGCTTCGAGAACGGCTACGTCGCCACCGCGGACGACGTGGAGCAGGAGCTCGCGCGCATCGGCCACGAGCTGCAGCCGCTGGAAATCGTGCTCGTCAACACCAGCGCGGGCATGCGCTACGGCGAGGACGACTTCGTCGAAACCGGCTGCGGCATGGGCCGCGAGGCGACCATGTATTTGCTCGAACGCGGCGTCCGGGTCACCGGCACCGACGCCTGGAGCTGGGACACCCCGTTCGTCTACACCTCGAAGCGCTACGCCGAAAGCAAGGACCCCAGCATCATCTGGGAGGGCCACAAGGCGGGGCGCGACATCGGCTATTGCCACCTCGAAAAGCTGCATAATCTGGAAGGCCTGCCGCCGACGGGCTTCACGGTGTGCTGCTTTCCGGTGAAGATTCGCGCGGCCTCGGCGGGCTGGACCCGCGCCGTCGCCATTTTCAATTCGGACCTGTCCTAGCGGGTAAGATCTAACATATGGCACCCATATGTTAGATCTTACCCGCTAGCTTTTCTTGCTCACGGCAACGGTCCTGACGGTCCGTACCTGCGCAGGCGCGCCGGACAGCCGGCGGGCCGCAGTCGCGGCCTCAAGCGATTCCACACGATCGTAAATTGCTTCATAGCTGACACGCCCCGGGGTTCATGAGCCTCTTGGGGTCGTCCGACGACCCGGTCGCCTAGCCCAAACATCGCGATGGCGGATGAAATAGGCGCGTGCGGGCTTTTCCCGCGCGCCGTTCGCGGGCATGCTGCGGCTGGCGCGGGCATGCTGCGGCTGGCGAGAGCGGACGAGGACCGAGCAATGAAACCCTATCGGGCCGAGACGATCGGCAGCATGCTGCGCCCGGCTTTTCTGTTGGCGGCGCGCACCGCCCACGCCGCCGGCACGCTGAGCGCCGCGGCGTTCAAGGCGAGCGAGGACCGCGCCGTGGACCAGTGCATCGCCATCCAGGAAGGCTGCGAGTTGGACGTGATCGCCGACGGCGAGATGCGCCGCAATGTCTTCGCCAGCCAGCTCGCCGAGGCGGCCGAGGGCTTCGCCACCGTGGCCGGCAACACGGTCGATTGGTTCACCCGCGAAAATGAGCTGGACAGCAGCCCCGTCACGGTCGCTCTGGCGAGCCGGATTAGAATGAAGCGGAGCCTGTCGGCCGAGGAGTTCGTCTATCTGCGCGCCAAGACCGGCCGGCCGACCAAAATGACCCTGCCGAGCCCCACCATGTACGCCTATTACTGGATGCCGGGGGTTTCGGAGGCGGCCTACCCCTCGACCGACGCCTATATGGCGCATGTCACCGAGATTTTGCGGGACGAGGTGAGCGAGCTGGTGCGGCTCGGCTGCGACTATATCCAGTTCGACGCGCCCGAGTTCGGCATGCTGCTCGACGACCATCAGAAGGCCTGGTTCGAAGCCAAGGGCTTCGCCCCGGAGCGCATGGTCCGCGACGGTATCGAAATGATGAACGCGATCATGGCGGCGCACCCCGAAACCACCTTCGGCCTGCATATCTGCCGGGGCAACGACGCCAGCCGCTTCATGGCCAAGGGCGGCTATGGCGAGTTCGCCAAGGATATTTTCGGGCGCACCCGGGCACAGCGCCTGCTGCTGGAATATGACGACGAGCGCTCCGGCGACTTCGAGCCGCTCAGCGCCGTGCCCGACGACAAGATCGTGGTGCTCGGGCTGATCACGACGAAATGGCCGCGCGAAGAAAGCGAGCAGGAGCTGCGCGAGCGGATCGAGCAGGCGGCGCGCTATGTGCCGATGGAGCGCCTGGCGCTCAGCACGCAATGCGGCTTCGCCTCGGTGGCCAAGGGCAACGCCATCGGCTTCGCCATGCAGGAGCAAAAGCTCAAGCTGGTGGCGACGCTGGCGCGCCAGCTATGGGACGACTAATGCCCCCTGCCCTGTCATGACCTAACAATGAGGAGATCGGCCATGCGGCTCGGCCTGGTTCTCGGCTATTCCGGCAAGAAATTCGCCATCGACATGGAGAAGATCCAAGCGGCCGAACGGCTCGGCTACGATTCGGTCTGGACCTCGGAGGCCTATGGCTCGGACGCGGTGTCGCCGGCGGCCTGGATCCTGGCCCGGACCGAGCGGATCAAGGTGGGCACCGCGATCGTCCAAATGCCGGCACGCACCCCGGCCTGCGCCGCCATGACGGCAATGACCTTGCAGGCGCTGTCCGGCGGGCGCTTCGTTCTCGGTATCGGACCGTCGGGGCCGCAGGTCATCGAGGGCTGGCATGGCGTGCCCTACGGCCGCCCGGCGACACGCACCAAGGAATATATCTCGATCATCCGCCAGATCCTGCGGCGCGAAGGGCCGGTGGTGCACGAGGGGACGCACTATCAACTGCCTTACAAGGGCGCGGGCGCGAGCGGCCTGGGCAAGCCGCTCAAAAGCATCCTGCATGCCGACCCCGGCCTCAAGATCTTCACCGGCGCGGTCGCGCCGGCGGGCGTGCGCATGGCGGCCGAGGTGGCCGACGGCTTTTTTCCGATCTTCATGGACCCGGCGCGCTTCGATCTGTTCGCGGCCGACCTCGCGGCCGGGTTCGCCGCCGCCGGCGGCGGCAAGAGCCTCGACAATTTCGAGATCGCACCCTTCGTTCAGATCCATCTCGGCGACGACCTCGCCGCCTGCCGCGAGCCGGTCAAGCGCCACCTCGCGCTTTATGTCGGCGGCATGGGCGCGCGCGGCAAGAACTTCTACAACGACTTCGTCAAGCGCCTCGGCCACGAGGCTGCCGCCGCGCAAATCCAGGAGCTCTATCTCGCCGGCAAGCCGGCCGAGGCCGCCGCCGCGGTACCCGACGCGCTGGTCGACGCGATCGCGCTGGTCGGCCCGCGGCCGCGCATCGTCGAGCGCTTGCAGGTCTGGAAAGCGGCGGCCAAGGAACGCAAGGTAGCGTCGCTGCTGTTGGCCGGCGCCTCGCCCGACGCGCTCCGGCTGGTGGCGGAAGAGGTGCTGTAGGGGGTTCGAACGGAAGACGTTCTAGCTTTCTTGCTCACGGTAGCGGACCTGGCGGTCCGCACCTGCGCAGGCGCGCCGGATAACCGGCGGGCCGCGGTCGCGGCCTTAAGCGAATCCACGTGATCGTG
>JAUVWK010000449.1 GCA_030604165.1 Alphaproteobacteria bacterium
CGCCTTGACCGAGCGCGGCTCGCTTGACGTGACCCGGCCGACGCTGATGACCTACATCGCGCGGCGCGACGAACTGCTGGCCGGTGCGCGGGTGCTCTTCCAGGTGATCGAGGCGGGCGCCGTGCGCACCGGCCAGCAGCTCGTCGCGCCGCGCAATATAGGTCATCAGCGTCGGCCGGGTCACGTAAAGCGAGCCGCGCACGGTCAAGGCGCCGAGCGGCAACGGCGCCACCGGCCCCGACGGTTGACCGAACAGCACGGCGAGGCCGCGCGGCGCCAGGCAATCGAGCGAGCCCAGGAAGGTCGCTTGGCCAACGCCGTCATAGACCACCGGCAGACCGGCGCCGCCGGTGATCTGCCGCACCCGTGCGACGAAATCCTCGCGCGTATAGACGATCGGGTGATCGCAGCCATGCGCGGCGGCGAGCGCGGCCTTTTCGTCGCTGCCGACGGTGCCGATCACGGTGGCGCCCAGATGCTTGGCCCATTGGCATAGGAGCAGGCCGCAGCCGCCGGCCGCGGCATGCACCAGGATGGTGTCTCCCGGCCGCACGGCATGGCAGCGTCGCAACAGATATTCCGCGGTGAGGCCCTTGAGCATCATGGCGGCGGCCGTCGCGTCGTCGATCGAAGCCGGCAACGGCACCAGCACGTCGGCCGGTATCAGCCGGGCCTCCGCGTAGGCGCCCATGGGCGGCGCGGCGTAGGCCACCCGGTCGCCCGCTTTCAGCTCGGCAACGCCAGCGCCGAGCGCTTCGACAACGCCCGCCGCCTCGAAACCCAAAATGTCGGGATAATCCAGCGGGTAGGGTTTGTCGGTGTCGCCAAAGGCCCCGGTGCCGGCTCTGAGGTAGGTATCGACGAAGTTGAGGCCGATAGCCGTGTGCCGCAGCCGCACCTCGCCCGGGCCCGGCTCGCTCACCGCGACCTCCTCCCAGACCATGACCTCGGGACCGCCCGGCCCATGCACGCGTATCGCCTTGACCATGCTCTCTCCCCGCCCGGGCCCCGCCCGGGCCCCGCCCGCGCAACGCCCCGCATCGGGCCGTAAACCGACACTTTATTATTCGCGCGGCGGGGCGCAGGCTAGCACAGCATGCGCGTGGACATCGAATTCGACGCCGAGGGCGCGACCCTACGCGGCTGGCTTTATCTGCCCGACGAGGCGCGCACGCCGGCGCCGTGCGTGGTCATGGCGCACGGCTTCTCGGCGGTCAAGGAACAGGGCCTCGACAAGTTCGGCGCGGTCTTCGCCGCGGCGGGGCTCGGCGCCCTCGTCTTCGACAATCGAAATTTCGGCGCGAGCGACGGCGAGCCGCGCCAGGAGATCGACCCCTGGCAGCAAGTTCGCGACTATCGCCACGCCATCAGCTACGCCCAAACGCTGGACGCGGTGGATGCGACGCGCATCGGTATTTGGGGCACGAGCTCGAGCGGCGGCCGGGTGCTGGCGGTGGCCGCCTTCGACCGCCGCGTCGCATGCGTGGTCTCGATGGTCCCTGCGGTGGGCGATGCCGGCGCTGTCCACCGCCGCTTGCAGCCGGAACTTACCGCCGCGGAGCTGGCCCGCTTCGACGCCGACCGAGCGGCGCGCTTCGCCGGCGAGCCGCCGGCCATGATCCCCGTGGTCGCCGCCGACGAGGGCGCGCCCTGCGCCCTACCGGGGCGCGATTGTTGGGCCTTTTTCGAGGCCAGCCAGGCGCGGGCACCGGCTTGGCGCAACGAGGTCACGCTGCGCAGCGTGGAGCTCGGCCGCGAATTCGAGCCCGGCATCTACATGGCCAGCATCAGCCCGACGCCGCTGCTGATGATCGTCGGCAGCCACGACGCCCTGACCCCGACCGACCAGGCGCTCGCCGCCTTTGAACGGGCGCTGCAGCCGAAGCGGCTGGTGCTATTGCCGGGCGGTCATTTCGAGCCTTATGCGGCATTGTTCGAGCAGGCAAGCGCGGCGGCGCGCGACTGGTTCCTCGAACATTTGCGCCCGCACGCGCGTTAATACCAAGAGGCAGTGCGCGGATTTCAGCCGCCGAGCCCGAGCAGCGCGGCGACCATGCGGCGCAGCACCAGCGCCGCCTCAATCAACTCCGACAGCGCCACCGACTCATTGGCGGCGTGGCCCTCGAGGCCGCCGCCCGGCCCAAAATTGACGATCTCGATGCCGTCGTCCGCGTAATAGCGGCCATCGCTAACGCCGACGGCGTCGATGAAGCGCGCCGCCTCGCCGCGTTCGCCTTCGATGGCCGCGGCCAGGGCGGCGATGCCGGGACCATCCCGCGGCGCGGCAAAGCCGTTGGTGCCGGTCAGGAGCTCGACGCCATAGCTGCCGGCGGGCTCGCCGGCGCCCTCCAGCACCGCCTCCAGCTCGGCAAAGGCCTGCGCCACGGTCTCGTCCGGCAGCAGGCGGCGGTCGATCTCGAACGAACAAGCGCTCGGCACGACATTGGCGTTGTGGCCGCCCCGGATCATGCCGATGTTCATGGTGGAAAGCATGGCGCCCGCGCGCCGGGCGGCGAGCCGGGGCGCGAGATCCGCTTGCAGCGCGGCCAGCAGGCGCATGGCCCTGAGAATGGCGTTGTCGCCGGCCGCCGGCTCGCCGGCATGGGCCGCGCGCCCGGTGCTGGTGACCTTGGCCCAAAGCACGCCGCGCTCCGCGGTGATCAGGTGATTCTCGGTCGGCGCGCCGAGCACGAGAATGTCGGGCACGAGCTTGCCGATCTCGCGTAAGTAACTGCTGCCGTCGGGGCCGAGGCGCTCCTCGTCGCCGACGAACGCGAACACGAGCTCGCCCCGCACCGGCCCACCGCAACGCGCGACCTCTTCGGCGAGCCACAACTGCACCGCCATCGAGGCCTTGCAGTTGCTCGCGCCGAGACCGTAGAGGCGGCCGTCCGCGACCGTGGCTTGGAACGGATCGCTCCGCCACGCGCCCGCTTCGCCCACGGCCACGGTATCGACATGCGCGTTGAAGGCGAGCGCAGGCCGGCCAGCGCCGAGCCGCGCCACCACGCTCTCCACGCCCTCGCGCCGCGCGAGCGTTTCCACCGCATAGCCGGCCCTTTGCAAGTGGCGCGCCGCGTAAGCGCAGATCGCCCGGCTGTCGCCCGGCGGATAGGGCGA
>JAUVWK010000419.1 GCA_030604165.1 Alphaproteobacteria bacterium
CGATCACCGGCTTGGGCAGGTCCACGATGGTCTGCATCATGGCGCTGCAGACGAGGTTCGAGGTGCGTTTCTCGGCGGGCGACCCCGCCAGCGATTCGTTGAGGTCGTGACCGGTGCAAAACAGCCGACCCGAGGCGGCGAGCACGACCACTCGCACGGCGTCGTCGGCGGCGATCTCATCGAGCGCCGCCTTGAGGCTATCCACCAGGGCGTGCGACAGACTGTTGCCGGAGCGCGGCCGGTTCAGCGTCAGCGTGGCGATGCCGTCGGTGTCGCGACGCCCGAGAATCGGCTCTCTCGAAGTCTCTCGCGCTTGGCTCACAGAGGCCATGATCATACCCCTTCAAGTTTGGCGCCATGCGCCCGATTGCCGCTGACGGTAGCGCGCGTCTCCCGCCCGAGGCAAGTGGGGCGCCGGTCTGCTACTGGGTTGCGGCGCGGCGGGCCCGAATGCCCTTGGCGCGGGCCGCCATGGCCGTGGCCTCGGCAACCCGACCCGTGGCGTGCAACAGGGCGGCATAGTTTTCCAGGCTCGCCGCAATCGCCGGATCGTCGGCATCGAGCGTCTGTTCACGCAGCGCCAGGGCGCGGGCGTAGCGCGGTTCGGCGGCGGCATAGTTGCCTTGGGCGTAGAAGATGATGGCGAGATTGTTGAGCGCTACGGCGAGACCGGGGTGCGCCGGGCCCAACCTGTCCTCGCGGATCGCGACGACGCGCCCATAGAGCGGCTCCGCGTCGGCGTAGCGGCCTTGGCGCTGACGGAGCAGCGCCAGCTGTTCCAGGTTCGAGAGCGTCTCTGCATGGCCGGGGCCGAGCGTCTTTTCGCGGATCGCCAGCGCCCGCAGGAGCAGGGGCTCGGCCGCGGCGGCCTGGCCCTGGGCCAGGAAGCTTTGCGCCAGCCGGGTGAGGATGCGGGCCGTGGCGGGATGTTCGGCGCCGGGGTGCTGCTCCGAATTGGCCAGCGCGCGGACATAAAGCGACACGGCCTGGGCGGGCGCGTCTTGCGCCTCGTAAAGCAAAGCCAGGTTGATCAGGCCCTTCGTCACCTCCGGATGCGCCGGCCCCAGGCTCTTCTCCCGCAGCGCCAGCGCCTGCCGGTAGAGCGGTTCGGCCTCGTCGTATTTTCGTTGGGCGTGCAGCACCGTGGCCAGATTGTTGAGCGTCGTGGCCAAGTGACGGTGGTCGTGGCCCAGCGCCGCGCGCCAAATCGCCAAGGCTTGCCGGTAGGCCGTCGCGGCCTCGGCGTAGCGGCCCTGGGCGTGGTAAAGCCGCGCCAGGGTCTCCCGGGTGGTCGCGACCTCGGGATGGCCCGCGCCGAGCAGCCGTTCGCGAATGCCGAGCGCCTCCCGGTAAAGCCGCTCGGCGCCGGCATCCTCGCCGCCGATCTGGCGCAGTTCCGCGAGATCGACCAGCAGCGCGGCCGTGATCGGGTGCTCGCCGCCGAATTCCTCGCGGCTAAGCTGCAAGGCCGTGGCGGCAAAACGTTCGGCCTCCGGGTAATGGCCTGCGGCGTAAGACGCGGCATAGCGCGCGCGCGCGTCGACAAAGTCCGAGGATTGACCCAGCGCCAGGGCCGGCCAGAGCAAGGCGAGCGCCACCAGCGGCAGAGCCAATTGCCGAACCCATCGTGTCTGCTGCTTCACGTTCGCTCTCCTTGACAGAGCCCTGCGCTACTCCTCGGGGCCCTCCGTGGCCAGACTGTCCACGTCCTCCAACAGCGCTCCCATCGGGCCGAGACGCCGCGCCATCGCCTTGTGGTCTACTGCCGTTCGGTCCGACAGCACCTCGCTTAAGGGGCGATCGTCTAGCCGGATGTCGGTGAGCAGCTCGTCGTAGCTGAGCAGCCCATCGCCGTCGGCGTCGTAGCCCCGGATCAAGGTCTTGAACCCGATGAGCTTGCTGAGCCACAGGCCGAAGGCGATCGCGGTGCGCTCGTTGGTCTTCAGGTCGTCGCCGCGCCAGCCGGTCCAGGCGCGCAGCGCTTTGCGGACCTCGCGCAACTCCACGAGCGAGAGGCCGCCGTCGCGGTTGGTATCGACATAGCGCCAGCCCACATCGACGCAATGCGCCGCCGCTTGGAACTGGCAAATCGGTCCGCTCGCCTGGATAAACCGCTCGAAGTGCTGTACCGCGGGCGTTGGCGGCTCGCTGCCAGCCGCCCAGGCGGCGGGTCCGACAGCGGCAGCGACTGCCACGAGCAGCGCAGAAATCAAGAGAAAACGACCAGGCATGGCGGTTCGTCGCGTTCCGGGGTGTCGTCGCCGTGGTTTAGCTCGCCCGGCGCCGCGCGCCTCGGCCGTGTGGCGCGCTGCCAGACGCAAGCGTGGTGCATCCTATCCGAAAGGCCAGACATACTCACTCCTTTGATGCACAGGCCCGTCGCCGGGGTAGCCCTCAAGCGTGCCCTCGATGAACCGAAGAACCAGCCGGCCGCGGCGGCTCTCGGCGTAGCATGTCTGTAAGCACCGGCACGACATAAAGTCGGTACTTTGCAGAGACGTTAAGTCTCCCATAGTCATCCTCCTCCCTGTATGACTTCCGCCCCGGACTTTAAACTCCGGGGCGGCTTTCTTTGCTGTGCCGGCTTCGAATTAATTCCTATTCCTCGAGGGACGCCACGGGTGCGCGGCGCCGCTTGGCCTCGCCGCGGCGCCGCGTCTCGGTCAGCCGACGCCGCTTCTTGGCCGCGCTCGGCTTGGTCTTGCGGCGCGGCCGCGGCCGCTCAGCGGCCCTGCGGATCAACGCGACCAGGCGCTCCAAGGCGTCGCGGCGATTGCGCTCCTGGGTGCGGAACCGGTGGGCCTCGATGATCAAAATGCCGCCCGCGGTCAAGCGCCGGCCGGCGAGCCGGCCGAGTCGTTCGCGAACCGCTTCGGGGAGCGCCTTGGCGGCGGCCAGGTCGAAGCGAAGCTGCACCGCGGTGGCCAGCTTGTTCACGTTTTGCCCTCCGGGCCCAGGGGCGCGGACGAAACGCTCCTCGATCGAACGCTCGTCGATTTCGATGCCCGGCGCGATCCGAATCATGGCCGAAGCTTATACCAAGGAGCGTCGTTCAAGCATCGCCGCGGCACCGCTTGGCGACCGCTTGGGCCGAATTCGCGGCAGCGTCTTTCGGCGGACTCCGAATTCTGCTACGATTCGACCTCGAAGACTCCTCGGGCCGGCCGGCGACGGCCGGGCTGAACTGCTGGACCCCGAACCATGATGGCGGGTTGAGCGATCGTCGCAAGCACTGGATACGAGATGCGGTCACACGCGCGATGTGTGAACTGGTGGCGC
>JAUVWK010000032.1 GCA_030604165.1 Alphaproteobacteria bacterium
AAGTTTTCAGCGTCGTAGGAAGCGTATTTGATACTCGGCGTGAAGTGCTTGAAGAAGGTCTTGGCGATCAAAAAGTCGATCTCGCTGCCGTAATCCGAGCCGGTCCTCTCGGCTTCGAAGTCGTGGTAGACGCCCACCAGCTTGATGCCGTCCACAATATCCGCCACCCCCTTCACCTTGTACATCAGCGAGACGTACAGATCCTCGATGCCGGCGCCCGGCGTGGTCAGAAATTTGTCGGCCCAACCCTGGAACTTGTGCCCCGTGGCCAGCGGCGTGCGAAACGAATTGGTTCCGTCGCCGCTCAAGACTTCATAGCCGATCTTGGCGGTGGCGCCAGCGTAGCTGATACCGGGCTCGATCAAAAAGTATCTCTCGGTGTAGTTCGCCGTATTGTCGCCATCGGCGGATTGGGTCGCGTATTCACCCGCGTAGAGCACGGTCACATCGTTTCCGATCGGGTATTTCCCCGCCGCCCGCAGGCCGTAACTGCGCGACGAATTCGCCGCGGATTCGTGGACGTCGATGAAATAGCCGTAGGCGGTCAGTTTCACCGGCTTGAAGCCGCTGTAGCTGGCGTTCGCGAGGTGGCTCTTCGAGTCGAACGTCCCGACCGACGATTCGGAGCCGAAAATCCGGTTTACCTGGAAAACGTAGGCGTAGGTCAGCGTGGTGTCGGGGATCGTCTTATTGACGAACATGCCGACATCGAAAGTCTGTTGATTCTGCCGGAAACCGACGTCGCCGACGAAGCGGGCGTTGTCGAGAACGACCCGTGTGCGTCCACCGCGCACGACCGTGTCCGGAATGGCGGTGAGATTCAGGTAGGCCTGATTGAGCTCGAGTGAATCAGGGTCCGCCACCACCGGGAACTCGGTGCGGCCCGCCACCGTATCGTTGAAATTATCGCCAAAACTGGTGGTTCCCTCGAATTCCACCAGGGCGCTGACGCCCTTGACCTCGCCGGACTGGAGGCCGATGCGGGCGCGCGCGGTATGCGCGTTGGCGTCGCGGGCGATGCCCTCCTGATCGACATGCTCGTAACGGTAACGTCCATGGATATATATCTTGCCGCCGTGCAGGGCTTGGACCAGGTAATCGCCCTGCGGCTTCGAATCCGAGGCGCTGTCCGCCAAAGCAAACGACGCGACACCGAAGGTGGCGAGACAAGTAGCGAATACGAAAGCCGCGAGACGCGGAAGAGCGCATGACATGGCGTAGCCGTCCTCTTGATGTTGCTAATGGGTTCGCAAGTGCGATGGATTGGTTGGCGCCCCGAATCGCAGTCGAGACGATGCGCGCTTACAAGGCAATCCAGCGAGTGAGTAGATCGAAAGGCTCTGAACCTAAGTCAATATTACCAGATCATATCGAAAGGTGAAATTACTAATTCTTTTTGTCTAAGCACCGCAAGCTACATTCGATCTAGCAATCTGTGCAATCCATCGTGAATGAAGCCGCTTTGACGACGGCGGCGCCTGAACGAATGGCGCAATTTCTGGCGAAAGTTAAGGCCAAGAAACCGCAGCCACGTGCGGCGAGAGGGTAGGGATGGGCAGCGCGTTTCACCTGTTGCGCTTAATCTTCTTCCGCCTTCGCTTGGTTCCAAAGCCGCTCCAGCTCTGCCAGTCCGGCCTGTTCCGGACGGCGGCCAGCTTGCGCCAGATTTTCCTCGATACGCCGAAAGCGGCGCTCGAACTTGGCGTTGGCGGCGCGCAGGGCGCCTTCGGCATCGACCGAGGCATGGCGCGCCAGATTGACGCAAGCGAACAGAATGTCGCCCAGCTCGTCCGTCACACGCTCCCGCTCGGCGCCGGCGGCCAGCGCCGCTTTCAATTCGTCGATTTCTTCCATCAATTTATCAAGAACAGGCTCTATTTCACTCCAATCGAACCCGACTCGCGCCGCGCGCTTCTGAAGTTTCAGGGCCCGAAGCAGCGCCGGTAGTCCGAGGGCAACCCCATCGAGGGCGCTCGGAACCTGCCCCGCGCGGCGCGCCTTCTCGCTGCGCTCCCGCTCCTTGTGCGTCTCCCATGCCGCGGTTTGCGCCGCGGCGTCCGCGACCGAGGCCTCGCCAAAGACGTGCGGGTGACGCTTGGTCATCTTCGCCACGACGCCGCCCGCCAGATCCTCGTAATCGAAGGCGCCGGCCTCGCGTGCCATTTCGGCGTGATAGACGACTTGCAGCAAGAGGTCGCCAAGCTCGTCCTTGAGCGCCGCCATATCGCCGGTCTGAATTGCCTCGGCCACCTCGTAGGCTTCCTCGATGGTGTAGGGCGCGATCGTGGCGAAGGTTTGCTCGATGTCCCACGGACAACCGCTTTGGGGGTCGCGCAGCCGCGTCATGACCGCAAGCAAGGCATCGGTGTTGGCGCTCATGAGTTTGTTACTCCGGGCTGTCGCGTGCGGGCGTGCGATGAGGGAATGGGGCGGTCGGTCACGGTAGCCAGGGCCTCTCGGGCAATGCCTCGAATAATCGCATAATATGTATTATGGAAAATTTTTGTTCATTCTGTTTCTTCGAATCAAACATCTACCCATTGTTTTTATGTATCTATTCCTAAGTCGTTGATCGAGCCGTTTACAAGCGCTCGAGATCCACGACCAAGCCGTCATGCCCCGGAACCACACCGTCGGGCAACTCCGACAAGAGCGTATCGTAATCGAACTGGTGCGACATATGGGTCAGCACCGCGAGCTTCGGCTTCACCCGGCGCACCCATTCCAAGGTGCGCGCGAGATGCGCATGGGTCGGGTGTTCGCGGTAGCCCAGACAATCGACGACCCAGACCCGGATGCCATCGAGCGCCGCGAACGCAGCCTCGGACAAATCGCTGACATCGGTTGAATACGCCACTGCGCCGAAGCGGTAGCCTGTGGACGTGCCGTTGCCGTGACCTTGGTCGAAGGGCGCCACGGCGATCTCGCCGATGTCGAACGCGCCGTCGATCGTGTGGGCGACCAGACTGGGGCTGTACCAAGCCGATTTCGGCTTGGCGAAGGCGTAGCGGAAGCGATGTTGAATTTCGGCCAGCGTCGCCGCGCTGCCGTAAACGTCGATCGGTCCCTTCATCCGATAATTCAACGAACGCAGGTCATCGATGCCGTGCACGTGGTCGGCGTGGATATGGGTATAGAGCACCGCGTCGAGCCGGGTGACGCCGGCGTCGATGAGCTGCGCCCGCAGGTCCGGCGACGTGTCGACCAGAATGCGCGTTTCCCGGTGCTCGACCAGGATCGACACGCGGCGCCGTTGGTTGCGCGGGTGGTTCGAACGGCAAACCGTGCAGTCGCAGCCGAGCAACGGAACGCCGCTCGATGTGCCGCAGCCTAGAATCGTGATTTTCATTCTGTATCAATGTATTGTCGTTCGGTTTTGGCGAACAACGCAAAGAAATTATTGGTGGTTTGGTCAGCCACGGCCGCCTCGGAGAGGCCTTTGAGTGCCGCCACGGCCCGGGCCGTGTGGGCGACAAAGGCCGGCTCATTGCGCTTGCCGCGATGGGGCGCCGGCGCCAAATAGGGCGCGTCGGTCTCGACCAGCAGACGCTCGGGCGGCAAGTCGCGCACGATGGCGCGCAACGCACTCGCCGTCTTGAAGGTGACGATGCCGGACAGCGAGATGTAGAGACCGAGGTCCAGCGCGGTTTCGGCGACCGCTCGGCCGACGCTGAAACAATGGATGACGCCGCGAAACGGTCCGCCGGCCGCGGCCTCCTCGCGCAGAATTCGATTGGTCTCGTCGTCGGCGCTGCGGCTATGCACGATGAGCGGCAAGCCGGTCTCGCGCGCGGCCGCGATATGGCGGCGAAAACTGGCGACCTGCGCCTCCCGCGGGCTGTGCTCGTAATGAAAGTCGAGGCCGGTTTCGCCGATGCCGATCACCTTGGGGTGCGCCGCCAGGCGGATCAAATGCTCCGCCTCGAAGGCGGGCTCGTCGGCGACGTGGTGCGGATGCACGCCGACCGAACACCAAATGCGGTCATGCGCCTCCGCCAGCCCGCGCACGCCGTCGAACGCGGTAAGCCGCGTGCAAATGGTTTGCATGCCGCCGACGCCGGCCGCGTTGGCGCGTTGCAGCACACCGGCCAGGTCGTCGGCAAAATCCGGAAAATCCAGATGACAGTGGCTGTCGACCAACATGGTCGCTGCGTTTAACGGCCGTCGCTCAGGAATCGTCGAGGTAGCGCGGGAAGATGGGCTCGGGCCGCGGCAGGGCGGTGCCCGGCACGAGGGCGTGCGCCGGGCCGAGCGCGGCGAAGCCCCGGGCCCCCTGCTCCACCCCGAGCTGGTCCAGCATGCGGCCGGCCGCCTCGGGCATCACCGGCTGCGCCAAGATCGCGAGATGGCGGATGGTCTCGGCCAAGACGTGGAGCACAGTGGCCATGCGCGCCGGGTCGGATTTACGCAACGCCCAGGGCGCCTGCTCGTCGACATAGCGATTGGCCTGGCCGACGACCTCCCACATGATCACGAGCACCTTGTGGAAGGCTTGCGCGGCGAATTCGGCACGCAAGCGCCCGAGCAATGCGTGGGCCGCCGCCAGCAGCGCCCGGTCCGCCTCGCTCGGATCGCCGGGGTCGGGCACTTGGGCGGCGCAATTCTTGTTGATCATCGACAGCACGCGCTGGGCCAGATTGCCGAAATCGTTCGCCAAGTCGTTATTGATGCGCCCGACCACGGCGCGATGGGAGAAATCGCCGTCATTGCCGAACGGCACCTCGCGCAAAAGGAAATAGCGCACCTGATCGAGTCCGTAGCGCGCCACGATCTGCAACGGATCGATCACGTTGCCGACCGATTTGGAGATTTTCTCGCCCTCGTTGGTCCACCAGCCGTGGGCGAACACCCGCTTGGGCGGCGCGACGCCCGCGGCCATCAGGAAGGCCGGCCAATAGACCGTATGGAAGCGCAGGATATCCTTGCCCACCATGTGCAGGTCGGCCGGCCAGAACGTCCGATAGGTCTCGCTTTCCGTGTCGGGGAAGCCCGCGGCCGTGATGTAGTTGGTCAGGGCGTCGAGCCAGACATACATGATGTGATCCTTGTCGTCCGGCACCGGCACGCCCCATTTGAAGCTGGTCCGCGAAACCGAGAGATCGCGCAGACCGCCCTTGACGAAACTGATCACCTCGTTGCGCCGGCCCTCCGGCGCGATGCTGTCGGGATTCGCCTCGTAAAATTCGAGCAGCCGGTCCTGCCAGGCGGATAGCCGGAAGAAATAGCTGGGTTCCTCGACCCACTCGACCGGCGCTCCGCCCGGTCCCAGTTTTTGGCCGTCCGCGCCGTCCACAACCTCCGATTCCGCGCAATAGGCCTCGTCGCGCACCGAATACCAGCCGGCATACTTGCCGAGATAGATGTGTCCGCCCGCCGCGATGCGCCGCCACAGCTCCTGGCACGAGCGGAAGTGCCGGGGCTCGGTGGTGCGGATGAAGTCGTCGTTGCTGTAGTTCATCACCCGCCCCAGATCGCGAAACCGCTGCGACACCTGGTCGACGAAATCCTTGGTCGCCAGCCCCGCCGCCAGCGCCGATTTTTCGACCTTTTGTCCGTGCTCGTCCGTGCCGGTGAGGAACATCACGTTATGGCCGTCGAGGCGCATGAAGCGGGCCAGCGCATCGCAGGCCAGCGTCGTGTAGGCGTGCCCGATATGCGGCGAATCGTTGACGTAATAGATCGGCGTCGTGAGGTAGTACGTGCTGGGCCGCGTCATGCGGAAACTCCTGGCCGCCGTCCCGGAGCCACGGTTTCGGGGCCACAGTTTCAGGGCCACCGTCCCGGATCGACGCCGTCTAGGCGAACGCTACGCCCGCGCCGCCTGCTGCAGGGCGTGGAAAGCGTTCAACAAAACTTGCTTGGGCTCGAGATTGACCGCCTCGGCCCGGGCGAAAAGATGGCCCAACTTCTCCCACACCCCGACCCATTGATCAAGGTCGCGGCAGGCCAGAAAGCGCCGGCGCAGCGCCGCCTCGCCGGGCACCACCTCGGTCCCCTGCCCGGCGCCCTCGCCGCTCTCTTCGCCGCGGGCGCCGGTCTCCACCAGGCGGCCGAGCCACCAGGTGAGAAGGTCGGCGAGGGTGCGGAAGAGCTCGATGCCGTCGCGCCCGCTCATCCGATCGCCCAGCCGGTGCAAGGCGCGGACATCGAGCGCGGGCAGCTCCTCGAGCAAGCGGATCAGCTCGCGATAAAGCGCCAAGCCGCCCTGCTCCGCCAACGCCAACGCGCGCCCCGGGCTGCCCTCGGCCAGGCGGGCGAGGCCGCGCACGTCCTCCGCCGCAAGCGTTGGCGCGACCGCGGTCAGCACGGCGGCGAACGCCTCGTCCGGCAAGGGGCGCAAGGCCAGGCGCCGGCAGCGCGACAGGATGGTGGCCGGCAACCGCGCCGGCGCGTGGCCCACCAGCAGGAACAAGGTCCGGGTCGGCGGCTCTTCCAGCAGCTTGAGCAGCGCGTTGGCGGCGTTTCGGTTCAGCTCGTCGGCGCTATCGACGATCGCCACTCGCCACGCGCCCTCGCCCGGTGTCAGCGCCAGAAACCGGTTCACGGCGCGGATCTCGTCCACCACGATCTCGGCCCGGCGCCGGCCCTTGTCGTCGAGACCCCGCTCGGCCACCAGCAGGTCGGTATGACCGCCGGAAGCGACGCGCCGAAAGACCGGGTGGTCGGGCGCCAGCGCGAGACCCTCCGGGATCTCGCCGCGGTCGGCGCCGCCGGATCCCTCGGCCAGCACGAAGCGGGCGCAGCGAAACGCCAACGTCGCCTTGCCGATACCGCGCGGGCCGGTGATCAGCCAGGCATGCGCCAAGCGGCCCGAGCGCCAGGCGTCGACAAAGCTGCGCTCGGCGGCCTCGTGGCCGATCAAAATGGCGTTATCGCGCGGCGCGGGCGCGGGACTGCCGGACTGCGCCACCGCCTCAGCCATCGAGCGCTACTCCCAATCGCTCCGAAACCGCCCGCCGGATTGCCGCGTGGACGACATCGGCAGGCGCCGACGCATCGATCACCACACAGCGCCTCGGTTGTTTTTGGGCGATGGCGAGGAAGCCTTGGCGCAGGCGCTCGTGCATAGCCTTGTCCATGCGCTCGTAGCGACTGCTGCTCTCGGCGCGATCCTTGGCCCGCGCGAGACCGCTTTCGACCGGGAGATCCAGGACAAGCGTGAGGTCGGGCGCAAAGTCGCCGACCGCCACCTGATAAAGCCGCTCGAGGTCCGCGTGGTCCACGCCTTGGCCATAGCCTTGATAGGCCAGGGTCGAATCGGCAAAGCGATCGCTCACGACCCAGGCGCCGCGCGCCAGCGCCGGCCAGACCGTTTGCACCAAATGGTCGCGACGGGCGGCGAAATGAAGCAGCGCCTCAGTCAAGGGATCCCAGCGTGCCACCGCTCCCGAGACGAGCAAGGCGCGGATTTGCTCGGCGCCTTTGGCGCCGCCCGGCTCGCGGGTCGCCAGCGCCTCGACGCCGACCTTTGCGAAGGCGTCGCAGAGCAGACTTAGCTGAGTGGTTTTGCCGGCCCCCTCGCCCCCCTCGAGGGTGATGAAATTTCCGCGTGGCACGGCGCGTGCCGTGCTACGCCGCCGCGCCAGGCGCCGCGAGGAGAACGCTCACTACTCCCCTCCGCCCCACACCAAATAGCTGATGGCGGCGCCGATGCGCCCAAAGCCCGAGAGCCGGCCCACCTCGGCGCCCGCGAACAACGGCAGCTCGATGGCCTCCGTTTCCGGCGCGCTGACCACCAGCTTGGCGACTTCGGCGCCTTGCGTCACCGGCGCCGGCACCGGACCCGGCGCCAATACCTTCACGGTCAGCCCCGAGCGCGCCTTGCGCGGCAGGGTGACGACGACATCCTGCTGAATAACGAGCGGCACGTTCGGCTCGTCGCCCAACCACACCTCAACTTCGTCTACCGTGTCGCCGGCCCGGAACAGCCGGTAATTGTCGAATTCCCGAAAGCCGTAGTCGAGCAGGCGCTCGGTTTCCTGGGCCCGCATATTGACGCTCTCCATCCCGTTGGCCACGAGGATTAGACGTCGCCCGCTCCGTACCGCCGAGGCAGCGAGGCCGTAACCGGAGGCCTCGGTGTGTCCCGTTTTCAAGCCGTCGGCGCCGGAATAGCGATAGAGCAGCGGGTTGCGGTTGCCCTGGCGGATGCCGTTGAAGGTGTAATTTTTCTCCGCGAAAATGGGATAGAACTGCGAGAAATTCAGGATGATCTGATGGGCCAAGATGGCAATATCGCGCGCGGTAGTGACGTGCTCGGGGTGTGGCCAACCGGTCGAATTCACAAAATTGCTATTGCGCAAGCCGATCGCCTTGGCGCGCTGGTTCATGATATCGGCGAACGCGCTTTCCGACCCCGCGAGACCTTCCGCCAGCACGATGCAGGCGTCGTTGCCCGATTGCACGATGACACCGCGCAAGAGGTCGCCCACCGCGACCCGCGAGTTGACCTCGACGAACATCTTGGAACCGCCCATGCGCCAAGCCTTTTCGCTGACGCGGAAGGTATCCTCCAGGCTCAGGCTGCCTTCGGCGAGACGCTCGAAGACGACATAGAGCGTCATCAGCTTGCTCATCGAGGCCGGGAACATCGGCGCATCCGGGTTTTTGTCGAGAAGCACCGTGCCCGTTAGGTCATCGACCAGCACGACCTGCTTGGCTTCGGTCTCGAAGGCCGAGGCCGGCCGCGTCAGGGCGGCTGCGAAGAGGACAACGGCGAGAACCAGCGCAAGCAAGCCGATTCCCGGCAGGCGGCCGGCGACTCCAGGGTCGCCGCTCAGGTTGCGCAATAGCATTCTATTTCGTCTCCGATCCGTGTCCGGACGCGCCATCTCGCTAATCGACCACCAGCCGCGCGTCGGTATAGCCCGCGCCGATCACGCGGTCGAGCATTGCGTCGGCGTCGCGAAGACTGGCCAGCGGCCCGATGCGCACCCGATGGAGGGTGCGGCCGCCACGCTTGAGCGGTTGAATCACGGTGCGCCCGAGCGGTGCGAGTCGCGCGCCGAGGCGTAACGCGTTGTCGCGCATTTCGAAGGCGCCGACCTGAATGAACATGTCGTGCGCGCTGTCCGTCGCGGCGATGCTCGCGGGCGGCTCCGCGGCTTCCGCGGCTAGCCAGCCGCCATCGCCGGTGCTCGCCAGGGTCGGTGGCGGCGCCAGCGGCTCGGTGGTGACGGCGAGCCGCGCCAGCGGCCCCACCTCAGTGCCGTCGGCGGACTTGGCCGCGAACGTCTCGTCAACGCGCAGGGAAGCCGTTACCGGTGACGCCTCGGCGGCGTTCGCCATTTGCGTGAGCGGCGCCAGCCTGACGA
This sequence comes from Alphaproteobacteria bacterium, assembly GCA_030604165.1. GTDB lineage: Bacteria > Pseudomonadota > Alphaproteobacteria > UBA828 > UBA828 > JAUVWK01. Next base: position 9,315 of record JAUVWK010000032.1, read on the forward strand.
ATTGGACCCTGACTTTCGCCGTGCCGACGCCGTAGAAGCCGAGCAGTTGCGCGGCCCGGCGCGAAACATCGATCAGGCGGCCGCGCGCGAACGGCCCCCGATCGTTCACGCGAAGCGTCATGGTGCGGCCGTTATCGAGGTTGGTCACACGCACCTCGGAAGGCAGCGGCAAGGTCTTGTGCGCGGCGCTGACCGCGTTCATGTCGAACCGCTCGCCGTTCGCTGTCGAACGACCATGAAATTCGGCGCCGTACCACGAAGCGATCCCGGTTTCGTCGTAATTGGGATCGAAGCGCGGTTGGTAGACCACGCCCAAGACCTTGTAGTTCGAGCCGAGTTTGTAGCCGGCCGGAACGGATCGTTCGGGCGCGCTCGCTTGCGCCGTGTCGCGGCTAAGGCCCTTCTTCGCGGTGTAGACGGCAAGCTGCGTTTCCGCACAGGACGCCGCGACGAGACCGGCGACAGCCAGCGCAAGCAGGCGCGCGACGTTGCGAATCCCCATTATCTGGTAGTACCGACCGACCCTAACCCGAGGTGTTGCGGATACTAGCGCCCGGCTATTCGATCCGCAAGAAGGCCGACCGACATCGCGAAGTATATCGAGCGGTTCCACTTCAATATCGTTTCGAAGTTTTCATAGACGATGTAAGACGGCCCCTCGGGACCGCCCGGTTGAATAATCGAGCCATCGATGGTGACCGCCGGCAGGTCGTTGCCGCTGGCGCGCCGCACCCCCAGCGCCTGCCACGCGGCGAGAGGCTTGGAGACCTTGAGGTCGAGCAAGGCCTTGTCGAAGCCGTTCGGTAAGCGCACTTCCCGCCCCCAGGTCTTGTCGCCGCGCCAGCCGGCGCCCGACAGATAATTGGCGGCGGAGCCGAACACGTCGCCTTTCGTGGTCCAAATATCGCGGCGCCCGTCGCCGTCGAAGTCGACGGCGTATTTGACGAAGCTCGTCGGCATGAACTGGCTCTGACCCATGGCCCCCGCCCAGCTGCCTTTCATGGCCTCGGGCGAAATATGGCCCTCATTCAAGATATCGAGCGCCGCCATGAGCTCCTTGCGGAAATAGGCGCTGCGGCGGCCGTCATAGGCCAAAGTCGCGAGCGCCGTGATGACCGGAAACCCACCGGTATGCTTGCCGTAATTGGTCTCGACACCCCACAGCGCGACGACAAAGCGCGGCTGCACGCCAAACCTGTCGCGGACCCGCCGCAGCAGATCGGCGTTCGCGGCGAGCAGCTCTCGGCCCTCCCGGATCAAGGAATCCGGCAGCCGGGCGGCGATGTATTCCTGGTAGGTCTGGGTCACTTCCGGCTGCTTGCGGTCCAGCTCGATGATACGCGGGATCGGCTTCACGCCGGCCAGGGCCGACGTCAGGATTTCCGCCCGCACGCCGCGTGCCGACGCCTCGGCGCGCACGCCTTCGAGCCAGGAGGCGAAATCCCCTTGTGCCGAAGCGGCCTGGTCGCTGCTGTGTTCTTCGGCGCTGAGCTCGGCAACGCCCACACAGAGAACGAGTGCGACGAGGCCGGCCATGAAACGGCTTGCGTAGCGGAATCTATTGCGCGGCATTGGGCCCTCTTGCGACTCCGAGGGTGAGAAGCGAATCGCGGGCCCCCTAATGCCACAGCTTCGGCCCTTCGGGCAATACGTACGGCATTCGCCCGTCGCACCACCCTTCGGTGCGCAGGCAATACCGCCCCAGAGGTATTACGGCAAAATCTCGGGATTCACCACGTAAGCCGGGTCGAGACAGCCGTCTATGGCGTCGAGCGCGTGTTGCATCGAGCGCACGGCGGAGCGGCGATGGCACTCCTCGGTGAGGGCTCCCATGTGGGGCGTGAGCACGGTGCGGGGGCATTGCACCAGGGCATCGTCGAGCGCCGGCGGTTCCGACTCGAAGACGTCGAAGCCGGCGGCGAACAGGCGCCCCGCATCAAGCGCCTTGGCCGCCGCGGCGCCGTCCACGATGGGGCCGCGGGCGGTATTCACCAGCACCGCGCCCTTTTTCATCAGCGCCAAGGCCTCGGCATCGATCAGATGGCGGGTCTCGTCCGTCAGGGGCACATGAAGCGTGACCACGTCCATCTCCGGCAAGACCTCGCGAAACTCCATGACCGGCGTGAAGCCTTGGTCGCGAATGGCATCCTGCGGCAGGTATGGATCGCAAACATAGACCTCCATCTCGAAGGCGCGGCAGCGCGGCGCGACACGCCCGCCGACACGGCCAAAGCCGATTACGAGCGCCTTTTTTCGATAGAGCTCTATGGCATCGGTGTCTTCGCGCGCTGCGAAGCGGCCGCCGCGCACGGCTTGGTCGTACGCCAGGCCCTGCTTGCAGGCAGCTAGCATGAGATAGAGCGTAAGTTCCGCCACCGTCACCGAATTGGCTTCGCCGATGGTGGCGAGTGGAATGCGGCGCGCGTTGAGCGCCGCGAGATCGACATTGTCGTAACCGACACCGTGGCGCGCGACCACCCGCAACCGTTTCGCGCCTTCGATTGCCTCGCGATCCAACGGCAGATAACGCAAGACGATAGCGTCGGCGTCGACAATCTCCTTAAGCATCACGTCGCGCGTACCGGCCGCGACCGCGGCGATATCCTTGCGCGGCGCCAGAAGGTCGAGACCCGCCTGGCTAACGCTATCGTAAATAAGGATTTTCGGCACCGCTCCTGCTCCCCGTCGCATGATCGTCGTCGCCTCGCGCCTTGTCTAGCCGACTGCCGCAGTCGGCACAACGGTGCGGCGCGCCGGCCCAGCGCGATTCGGGCTTGTCTTGCCGGCTCGATCCCGTGCACTGTTGCGAAAATAGCCGATAGAACGCTTTCCAGCCTCGCCGGGGTTCCACGAGCCGCGCCGCAAAGCGATGTGGGCGTAAAGCGCGAAGGTTCACAGGGGGAAAAACGATGGCGACCAGCGCGAACTCCGTGGAGAGCCGTGACCTCGCCTACTTCCTCCATTCCTTCAGTTTCTTGCCTTCGTTGGCCGAGGATGGCCCGCTCGTGCTCGAGCGCGGCGAAGGCATCCACGTCTATGACAACCACGGCCGCAAATATATCGAAGGCATTTCGGGCCTCTGGAACACCGTCGTCGGTTTCAGCGAAGCGCGCCTGGTGACGGCCGCCACCGAGCAGATGAAAAAGCTGCCCTCCTACCACACTTTTTTTGGTCGCGCCGCCGGGCCGGCGATCGATTTGGCCGAGCGGCTCATCCAGTTGGCGCCACCGCCGATGGCCCGCGCCTACTTCACCAACTCCGGCTCCGAGGCCAACGAGACGGCCATCAAGATGCTATGGATGATCAATCGCGCCACGGGTCGGCCGCAGAAGCGCAAGATCATTTCGCGGCGCCTGGCCTATCACGGCTCCACGGTGGCCACCGCCAGCCTCAACGGCAAGGACTACATCCATGCCTTCGGGCTGCCGCTGCCGGAGGTGCGCTACGCGGAATGCCCGCATCACTGGCGTTACGCCGAGGCGGACGAAAGCGAAGCGGCGTTTGCGAGCCGGTTGGCCGCGAACCTCGAGGCGCTCATCGAAGATGAGGGCCCGGAGACCATCGCCGCGTTCATCGCCGAGCCGGTGATGGGCGCGGGCGGCGTGATTCTGCCGCCGGCAAGCTATTTCGAGAAGATCCAGGCGGTCTTGCGCCGGCACGATATCCGCCTTATCGCCGACGAGGTGGTCTGCGGCTTAGGCCGAACCGGCCGCATGTGGGGCTCCGAGACCTACGGCATCGAACCCGACATCATCACCACCTCGAAGTGCATGACCGCCGGCTACTTTCCCATGGGCGCGGTGCTCATTAGCGACCGCATAGACCGCGCGCTGGCGCAGGCCTGCCGGCAATATGACGAGTTTCCGCACGGCTTTACCACGGCCGGCCACCCCGTGGGTTGCGCGGTCGCGCTCGAGACGCTTTCGCTCATCACCGAGGGCGGCTTGTTCGACAATCTGGTTGCTGTCTCGCCGCATTTCCTCGCCCGGCTGGGCGCCTTCGCCGAGCATCCCCTGGTCGGCGAGGCGCGAGGCGTTGGCCTGATCGGCGCGTTCGAAATCGTCGCCGACAAGGACACCAAGGTGCCGTTCGCCGCCGAGCATCTCGTCACCGAGGGGCTGTGCCGGCGCGCGCTGCGCCACGGCCTGATCCTCCGTCCGATCGGCGAGGCCGTCATCTTCGCGCCGCCCTATATCATCACCGAAGCGCAGATCGACGACATGTTCGACCGCGTGGAGCAGGTCATGAGCGAGGTCGCGCACGAGGTCGCGGCCGAAGGCATGGGACCGGCGCAGGTTGACGCTCGCGCCGCGGCGACCGTTTGACCGGGCGCCGGCGACGGGTTGTGCGCTCGAATCAACCGGAGCGTTGAATCGGGAGTAAGTGAATGCGGACGCTCCGCTTTGTAACATTGCTTCTGACTTGCCTCGTTATCGGGGGCGGCTCGGCGTGGGCCGATTTC